>JAGVIF010000030.1 GCA_020056205.1 Lentisphaeria bacterium
GTCTCTTTCTTGGCAGTTTCTTATTGATAAAACTGCGCAAAGCGCAGTAGGACGCTGATTTGACACATGAGGTCTTTCGAATGAAAAAATTTATGCGGGCGGCAGTTAAAGAAGCTTTTATAGGCGTTAAAAAAGGACACGGCGGACCTTTCGGGGCGGTAATCACGAGAAAAAATAAAATCATCGCCAAATCCCACAACATGGTAACGTCCCTGAACGATCCGACCGCGCATGCCGAGGTCATTGCGATAAGAAGGGCTTCAAAAAAACTCGGACGATTCAATCTCTCCGACTGCGAAATATATTCAACCTGCGAGCCGTGTCCGATGTGTCTTTCGGCAATTCACTGGGCGAGAATAGGGAAGCTCTACTACGGCTGCACACGCGAAGACGCCGAACGAATAGGCTTCGACGACAACCTGCTATACTTGCTGCTAAAAGGCGAAAAGGTCAATTCGCCAATGAAGAAAGAAAAAACATGCCGCGAAGAGTGTCTTGCTGTTTTCATGAAATGGTCCGCGAAAAAAGACAAAATACCATATTGACCAATTCAAAATGATGGAAGTTTTTCCACGCTACGGCGCTTCGGAATGACAGTAAGCCACTCGCCTTTTTGGCCTAAAGTGAAATCCGTAACAAAAAATCTCTTCTCATCCTCTTTCCTGTCATAACCGACAGCAGTCCTTTCAGGCAGTTCAACGTGCTTGTCAATTATAGCGTTTCTGATAAGGCATCTCTCGCCGATTTGCACGTCATTGAGTATCACGCTGTTGTGAACAGTCGCGTAACTGTGGACGTGAACCGAGTTGAATAGGACGGAGTTGCTTACCGTGCTGCCGGATACTATGCAGCCGTCGCATACAAGGGAATTTACAGCTTTGCCTATTCTCGGAAGGCCGTTCGGGCTTATTTCGTCGTTATGGACGAACTTCGCGGGAGGAAGACTGTGATGGTAATTGTATATTGGCCATTTTAGATTGTAAAGGTCAAGTTCCGGATCCGGCATTCTCAGGTCCATATTCGCGTAAAAGTAAGACTCCAGCGTTCCGACATCGCGCCAATAATGCGTCTGATGTTTTCGTCCCGGAATATTGTTCGAATAAAAATTGTAGGCATACAGTTTGCCCGATTCTGCGAGAGAAGGCAGAATGTCCTTCCCGAAATCGTGACTGCTTTGGCTGTTCCCTGTGTCATCCTTGAGCAGTTTAAGAAGTTCCGCGGCGTTAAAAATATAATTCCCCATTGAAACAAAGGCCTTTGTCTTGTCTTCCGGCATCGGGGCCGGATCCTTGGGTTTTTCCTGAAATCCTTCTATTCTGGATTCTGAATTGACTTGTATCACTCCGAATTGACTTGCTTCAGCCAACGGCACAGGAAGGGCGGCCACGGTCGCTGTCGCATTTTTGGAGAGATGATGCTCAACCATCTGCGAAATATCCATTTTGTATATATGATCTCCGCCGAATATCGCGACAAGATCGGGGGCGAAGTCTTCTATCAAATGGGCGCACTGATATATCGCGTCCGCTGTTCCTATGTACCACCTCTTGTCGGCTGTTCTCATCTGGGCCGGCACAGGTATTATAAACCTTCCCTTGCCGTGAGTCCCGGAAATATTCCAACCGTTTATTATGTGCTCCATCAGGCTTTGTGAACGAAACTGCGTCAAAACAAATACGCTGTATATTTTACTGTTCACAAAATTTGAAAGGGCAAAATCTATGATCCTGTATTTGCCGCCGAAAGGAACGGCAGGTTTCGCTCTTTCCGTTGTAAGCGGGTGCAGTCTCCTGCCCTCTCCGCCGGCCAAAATCATACCGAGAACAGATACGCTCATAAATAAAATCCCCCTCTTTTACACTTCTATCATAAATTCAATTATAATATCCTGCATGCCGCGTCCGAAGTCTCGTTACTGCGAAACGGAGGCGGGAATTCTGAATTCTTTTTGTGCCGCCATGCACTAACATATATTTTAATTGTCCTTATTCAATTCAAACTGTCTAAAATGTGGAAACAAGAAGCCGGCCGGCTATGAAAAAATATTGAAGACTATGAATGACAGTATGTTATGAATGGCGTGAAGAAGCGCCGGCGCGACGAGCGATCTATATTTAATCATCAGGAACTGCAGGATAATGCCAAGCAGGATGAGTCCCGGTATCCGGACCGGATCCGCATGCAAAGTTGCGAAAATCGCGGATGTCGAGATGACGGACAGCAGAGTGTTTTTGACTATCGGGGCGGTAAAACCGTAGAGAGCGAGCCTGAACGCGATTTCTTCAGCTATCGGAGCAACGGCTATGCCCGCGAAAATCGCAAAAAAAAAGTTTATGCTTTGACTGTCCCCCATTATTTCGGTGAGCTTGTCCGAATATTCCAAATTGAATTTTTTCATCAGGACACTCGTTACCACGGCGGAGGTTAGTACTAGGGGAAAAGTGATGAAAGCTATCCCGATTATTTTCACGCATTCTCCGGCCTTTATTTTGCGAACGCGAAAGACAGACGGCAATTCCCTTTTTTTGAAAATCATTGCGGCCGGAATCAATGTCGAGGCAAGGAAGCAAAACTGCATAAAAAAAAGCAGGAAAATATTTGAATACGGCTGTTTTAACGCGGAATAGAAAGGGAGAAATGCGCCGTTCAGAAAATATGAAAACAGCAGAAAGGCGACGGATATTTTATAAAAAACTAATTTTTTATGATTCACAGCGCCGACTTTTTTGTTCGAATATTTTTTCAAAATCTAATCCCTTTCGCACAAGTATTGTGAAGGCCAGCCCAAGCTGAGAGATTCGTTTGCCACGGCGTCCGGCTTGATTTCCTCGCAGTGTCCGTCGCCGAATACGGCGACGGTTTTGCCGTGGTGTCTGAAATGCGTTCGCGCCTCATGCTCCGCTCCTGAAGTGAAAGCGTATCTTGCCCAGAAATAGTAGCTTTCTTTGAGCCCTCCCGAATTTTGCGCCGAATCAAGAAAGGCAATCGTTTTGTCCGGATTACGAATAGCGTCTGTGTTTGCGGGAGCGCTGTTCAGGATGTCATTTTCTGTTGCCCCCTCAGGGTTGCCGCCGAGGTATTCGGCGTTTATTCCGTAGGAGCATGTACTCGGCAGGGAGGAGTCAAGTGATATGAAGCCTGTGAAACCCGGGCATATCAGGACTTTTTTGTCAAGGATGTAATCATCCATCGCGCCTTCCGCGAAATTCACGTTTGTCCCGTCGTATCCGTAACACCAATATTTTATTTTTCCGCCTCCGAGATCAAGGTAGGCGTCCGGATAGTAGTTTTGTTCCTGAGTATATAGTTTCAGGGCAATTCCAAGCTGTTTTAAATTGGAGATGCAGGCTGTTTTGCGCGCCTCTTGCCTTGAGCGCAACAAGGATGGAATGAGCATTCCTGCGAGAAACGCGATTATTGTTAATACGACGAGGAGTTCGATTAAAGTGAATTTTTGGAGTTTTACAGCTTCACGGTTTAACGGTTTCACAGCATGACGGTTTGTCGGTTTCACGGTTTCGGTTTGCATAATTTTTCTCCCTTTTAATTTAATTGTATAGGAAGCAGTTTGCGTTTTTGGTTTTCATACGACCACTCTTTGGTTTAAATTACCGAGCCAATTGCAAAACTCCTGATTTCGGTCGCGGCCATGCCGAGCGCAAGAAACACTTTGCTCTTTGCGCCAGGGATGTCGCAAGCTACGGCAGGCGAATCGATTTTTTTTAAGTAGTTTGCGATCTCCGAGCGCAAAAAACAAGTAGTTTTTGCCTTCGGCAAGCGCCGCTTCGCTCGGCAAGTCCATGACCATCTTATGAGTTTTGAAATTACCCCTACGGTTTAAGAAATTCATTTGCTGTTCTTGCTCTCATTCTGTTTTACCGTTATGCCGTCATACTGTAATACCGTCATACTGTAATACCGTTATACCGTCCTACTGTTTAACGGTTTCATTTTTATTCTCTCCGATTGGGGCGCATTTTAATATCATGAAGCCTTCATTTTTTTTGATTACCAAAACTTTCAGGATTTGATTTGGATTTGTCAGGATAACTTCAAAGAGAGGATTGGCGCCTTTTTTAAATTCATCTTGAGAGATTTGAGCAATCCGCCAGTTTTTGTTGTCAAACACCCTGAAGGTTTTAAAAATATTTTTAAGCCATGGACCCGGGACATCGGACTCGATTTTTAGTTTCTTCGGAGTTTTGGAATTGGCGACGCAGTCTGTTATGAATATTTTCAGATTTTCGCGGTCTTCCGCCGTCGTTATCGGGTTCTCCCATAGATTTTTGTCGGGAGACCATAACGGCGCCATTTGGTATGTCATAAAAATAATGAATATTATGCAGAGCAGGGATACTGCGAGAATATAATATGCGGTGTAATCTCCGGGTTTTTTGTTTAATTCATTTTGAAGAGCCATTTTCTCGTTGAGAGCCATGTCTATAGAGGAGGTTTTCATGGCTTCTTTTTTGCGCGCGTCCATTTCTTCTCTGCGTTTTGCCGTCTCCCTGACTTTTCTGTTGAGTTGTTTTATCTCGCTTTCCATTGAACGTGTCCGCTTATAAAAACTCTTGAGCCCATTCTTAAGGGCAAATCAAAAGTTTCGCTTTTCTCCCATAAAATCCTATCATTTGATTTTTTTTCAAGTTCTATCAATTCAGAATCCGCTATGCGCGGAGTTTTGTAGAAAATATATCTGCCGCTTTTTGAGATGAGGTTTGAGGTCTTTTTAAGTATATTGAGAGAGCTTGAAACCGCTCTCGAAGTGATTATGCCGTATTTAGCTTTATAGAACGGGAGTTTGTCGGCCTCCTCCGCCCTCTTTTCGATAACTTTCAGGTTTTTGACGCCGAGTTTTGAGGCGGTCATCCTTATAAATTCCGCCTTTTTAGAGGATGATTCAACTGCTGAAACGTTATTGCCGATAGCCAGCGATATGACTGTCGCCGGAAAACCCGCCCCGGAGCCGATGTCGCATATCTCGGAGGCGCTTCGCATTTCATCTCCGAAAAAAAGCAGGGCTGACGTGGAATCGCATATATGTTTAATCCAGAATTCATCATCGCCGCGGATGGATGTCAGGTTGTATTTTTCGTTTTCATCGGAAAGCAATTTCTGCAATATCAGGCATTTGTCTATGAAAAATGAGATATCGCTTATTCCGCACCGGGCCAAAAACTCATGAACTTCTTTTGGCGGATTGGCGTTCATAACTTATCTTGGCGGATTGAAAAAATGGTAGATACCGTATGAGATGAAAACTATCGAGGCGCCCGACAGGAATATCACATACGCCTTTCTTTTACTCTGATTCTGCGCAATAGCCCTGAAAAAATCCCTTAAAAGACATGGTTTTCCGCATATAAAAATTCCGCATGTGCCAATAATGAAACATAAAACGGAAAAGAACGGACGCAGGGGTGAGTCCCACGCGAAAGAATTGTGAAGATGATAATGGGCGGCAAGTATCATAAGAGCGCCAAGTCCGCGCGCGGCAAGAAAGTCGAGAAGAAAATAAGACGCCCATGCGAAAAAAAATGCGGCCGGAATGAAATAAACCCTGACCGGTTCGCCCGGAAATATGGCCAACCCGTGTTTGGCGCACCAAATCAATGCGGCAAATGAAATCAACGTTCCGATGATTTTGTCCCTGGCGAGCTTCTCCCTTGACGTTATATTCGATTCATTTGTCCTATAACAGTAGGCAGCAGAGGACAGAAAAAAGATTCCGTATAATACCAGAGAGGCCGGAAACATGAAACTATTTGGCATAATCTTAAAGAGCCGCGAAAAGCGGCAAAACTGTTTCGACTTTTAATTTAAAAACTTTAAATTGAAAAAATGAAAGGGAAATATAACTTAACCGCATTCTTATTCAAAAATCTAATCGCGATTTTATCAAAAATATAAAGTTATGTTAAGGCTCGGAGTCAATATAGATCATGTGGCAACGCTCA
>JAGVIF010000322.1 GCA_020056205.1 Lentisphaeria bacterium
GCAAAAGGAATCGAAATGACTTCGGATTTTATCCGTAAAGTGAAGGAAATACTCGGAGAGGAAAGTGTTCATATCAAGACCGACAAATCCCTATCGGACATAAATATAAGAAGAAATCAATTTCACAAAAGGGAAAATGGACAGGACTGAAAAAATGAGTTTATTATTTTATTATCAACATGTTATGAATTATTCATGTCGAATCCGTCACGGATTCAGGAATAAGCGGAGGACCCCGAGCGCCTGCGCCTCGGGGTTTTATCAAAGTGAAACTTAATCGTCCTGTTGTGTCCGTCCTGAGCATAGGCAATGAATTGCTTCGAGGAAGCACGGTCAACACAAATCTTTCTCTTATCGGAAAAAAACTTGCCTCCTTCGGGTTTGAACCCAAAATTCAGACCGCTGTTCCCGACAACGCGGACGATATCTCGGAAGCCTTGAATTTTATGATGCGAAACTGCGGTTTGATTATCAGCACGGGGGGGCTTGGCCCAACATCCGACGACATCACGAAAAAAACATTCGCTGATTTTTTTGGATTGACTCTCGAACGGGATATAAAAACAGCCGAAAGAGTTCGTGGTTTTTGGAAAAAAAGAGGAAAGACACGCATTCCCGAAACTGTTTTCAATCAGGCGGATCTGATAAAAGGCGCCGAAGTCATTGACAACGAAGTCGGAACCGCGCCCGGATTCATCATAAGGAACAAAAAAAGAAAAACAATACTGATGGTTCTTCCCGGTCCTCCGGCCGAGATGCTGCCGATGCTTGATGAAAAAATATCATCGCTGATTAAAGAGATGGATTTTGAAAAACAGCGCTGTGTCGAAATCTTAAGTTCGGGAATTTCCGAATCGCTCGTGGAGGAAATGACCGTCCGGGCGATAGGCGGCGAAAAAATTTTACCGGCTTATTGCGCATCCGCCGAGGGCGTCAGAATTTATCTCAAATCGAAATCTCTGTCAAAAATAAACGCCGCGCGCTCCATCCTCGAAAAGAAACTTGGACAAAACCTTATTTCACGAGGAGCAAAAACAGTCGAAGAGGAAATCATTGACACGCTCAGAAAAAGAAAACAAACCCTGTCCGTAGCGGAGTCCTGCACAGGTGGAATGATCGGGGGCAAAATAACTGACATTCCCGGAGCATCCGATGTCTTTAACGGCGGCATCATCGCGTATTCAAACAATATAAAAACGCAGATGCTGGGCGTTCGCGGTGAAACCCTGAAAAAACACGGGGCTGTGAGCGAAAAATGCGCCAGGGAAATGATTTGCGGACTGAAGAAAGTTTTCAGTACGTCTGCGGCTGTTTCAATCACCGGAATAGCCGGGCCCGGAGGCTCCTCGCCCTCAAAACCCGTAGGACTTGTATTCATCGGAACAGAATACAACGGAAAAATTGAGATCAGAAAATATATTTTCAGCGGAAACAGGGAAATGATTCGCCGCAGAGCCGTATCATCAGCGTTAAATCAGTTGAAAAAAATCTTGACCCGCTAAACCCATACCTGAATCCGTGAGGAATTTAACAAAAAGCGGAAGTTCGGCCTGCAGTGAGTTTGCCGAACCTGTTGAATGGGAGGAAACAAATTCGGCGGAATTTTGAGAAAACAAGGGCATTTTCATAATCCTCACATAGATAGCAAATTTGCATTACACTCCATTATTCATTGATTTTCAATCACTTAAATTGCAACGACCACAAGATTACAACTTCTCCCGTCCCTTCGCAATGTCTTGCGCTTTATCTATCTGCTCCGACCCCACCGACCCCCATTGTGGCTTGGCAAGTTTGAGGAGTAATTTTGTTTTTATATCTCCTTGCCAATTACGTATACTATAACTTAATAAAACAGCACCACTACCTGCAAAAAAATAGATGAGTGGTATAACATATGGCAGCATAAGACCTATTAGTTGCGGATATGCTGAGTGCAAATATGAAATGCGAATCAATGAGTAGAGCCCCATTGCGACGTTAAGCCCGCCAACAATTACCCCAATCCAACGTTGTACCAGCCAATCGGTTTCCTTTTTACGTAACATTGCGACAAGAACATCTTGGGAAGTATTCATTATCATTGCCCTTTCTTCTTTAATATTTATTTTGGACATACACAGATAATCTTTTTTGCCGCATTTTTTGCAGTATTGATAAGTTCTGCATTTTTCATCATAATCTGAACTTTCCAATATCCATCTATTGCTAATACTCCAGAAACTATCCAGCCAGGGATATCAAAAAACAACCCTGCCGTTGCTCCTATACCGTCAAGAACTAAACCAACCGCGGTAGGAGAATTGGCAGAAATCACATAACTTGCCCCTTGAAGGTCTATACTTTGTTGGCATGCCAGTATTTCTGGATCACCACAACACAACGGCGGTTTGGGCATTGCGTATGAATAATCCGATACAGAAGAACCTTTTGGAGATAGAAACTCGTCTATTATGGACCCTATAATCGGAATCCAACTTCCCCACCAAGTTCCAAATCCCAAATAATCCCACTTGTTCATCGCGTTATTGTTTACCATCCCGTACAGATTGTATCCACCCAATTCTTCTATCGGATCGCGGGACATCCACCTGCCAAGTCCCGCATCGTAGAATCTAAACCCGTAATAACTCAGGCCGGAAGAGTCAACAGCTTTGGTCGAGAACGTGAACGACAATTCAGGGCCGTCAATCTTCTCGCCGAATGGGGAATAGGCGAGCCTGTCCTTGATATTCCCGGATGCGTCGCAGGTGGCGATGACGTTGCCATTGCCGTCGTATAAATAA
>JAGVIF010000484.1 GCA_020056205.1 Lentisphaeria bacterium
GTTGTTTCGAGATCGAAAAAAACTATCGGCCTGTCAAGTTTGAGTGGAAAATCAATGTTTTTTATTTGCCCGCTGTGGGGCGGATTTATGTCTGTCTCTTTCACTGTTTTTTATATGCCTTAAGTTTTAAGTTTTGCGTTTTCATTTTATCAGCTTTCAATATTGTTACGCCAATTGAATTATTCAAATCAATTTTCCAGCCTATTTCAGTAATTTTGGAAATTCTTCGCAAAGTCTTTTCATTATCATTTTTTCTTTCTTTCTCATTCTGCTGATTTCGGACGGTTTGGAATCGTTTTCTCCGGCTACATGCAGAATTCCGTGCACAACATAAAGGACGAGTTCGCCTATGAACGAAACTGAATTCTCTTTCGCGTATTTTTTGGCGGCATGAGGACATACTATCAGTTCCGCAAAAATATCCCGCTGACCGGAGGTCGTCCCGTATTTAAAAGAAATCACATCTGTTGTTACATCAAGTCCGAAAAATTTTTTCTTTATTTTTCTTATTTCATTTGGAGTTGCGAGGCTCAAAATTACCGGGCCGGATTTTGCGATTTTCGCAATTTCCATTGCTCTTTCGGCGTATTTTTTTAGCGCTGCGGCCTCACTCTTTTTCAGAATCTTTCCGCATCGTCCCTTTGAAAAGATCAGTTTCTTCATCATCGTCGTCGTCCTCCTTGGGATATGCTATTCTTCCGTGCATCATAGTTGCAATGGTTTTCATAAAGCTTTTTCTTACTATTGCAAGTTCTCTGACGCTTATTTCAGCGTCGTCGAGTTGTCCATCCCTGATTTTTTTCCTGAATATTTCTCCTATAAGGGCGTCTATTTTGGACGGAGTCGGTTTTTCAAGCGAGCGCGATGCGGCTTCGCAGGGATCGGCGAGGGCTGTTATCACTGTTTCCTTTTCGCGCGGAAGAGGCCCCGGATATTTATAATCGCCCTTATGGACGTTTTCAGCTTTGTCTTCATTTTCATCCACCGCTCTTTGGTAAAAGAATGAAATCACATCTTTTCCGTGGTGCTGCTCGATGGTGTCGCATATTATCTTGGGTAATTTGTATTTCATCGCCAGTTCGAGACCCTCTTTGACGTGATTCAATATGACTATCGAACTCATTCTTGGGCTCAAGTCTTCATGGCGATTGTATCCGTCAATGTTATTTTCCGTGAAATATTCCGGCTTTGCCAGTTTTCCAATGTCATGAAACAGCGCGCAAACTCTTGCCTTAATTGAGTTTGCTCCTATATCTCTTGCCGCGTGTTCCGCAAGGGATGACACCATTAAGCTGTGGTGGTAAGTTCCCGGCGCTTCTATTTGAAGCCTCTTCAGCAGGGGATTATTGTAATCGCAAAATGTCAGCAGGCTCATGTCGGAATTGATTCTGAACGTTGTTTCGATAAAAAATAAAACTCCCACGCAAAGAACGGCTATTAAAAGTCCGCTTACAACTCCTGTCGCTACCGCTCTTCCTATCAGTTCAATTGACTGTTCGTAACTGACAAGCCTGATAAAATCCATGACCGGCATTGTCAGAGAAACAACGAGAACGCATTTTATAAAATAATCCCTGTAATTTTTCGCGTATCTGACCGTAAACCCTGATATGATGCTGATTATCATCCCGTTAAGGATCACGTTAAACGAGTTTTCCATTTGAATTGCTGTTACGAGTGACACAAACAGGCCGGCATACAGAGCCACTCTTAGTCCTATCAGAGTTGACAGTATAACCGAGCACAACGCGAGGGGAATAATTGTCGGGAGCAGTTGCGGAGATATGTTTAAAACGGGAGAAAGCAGGTTAAAACCTCTTATAACAAGGGCGTTTAATATTATATTTATTATGACTACCGCCGACACTACTCCCACTAATTTACTGCTTCTGACCACCTCCGGGTGTATGTGATACATATAAACGCCTGTCAGAACCATCAGAATAAAACACAATGAAGCGCTGTTGAAAACTTTGCTCCAAAACTTTCTTGTGTTCGCTATTTTTTCTTTCTCTTTAACGTATGTCTGATATTTCAGGAGGCTGTTTTTATCAACTACGCTTCCTTTTTCTATGACAATTCCGCCTAATTTAACATCAACTCTGACCGGTTTAACCAAATTTTGAGCCTCATTTCTGCGTTTTTCGGTCTCTGCCGACTCATAAACTAAATTTCCGGTGATGAATTCGCCCATAGTCGCAGCAACGGCGTTTTCCACAATTTTTCTATTTTCGAGCGAATAATATTGGGCTATTTTTGAAGCCATTTTTTCGGAGGCATCTGAGGAGGTTGGAATTTCTTCAATTCTCAATATTTTTGTTTTTATTCTGTCCTTGTCGTCCATTATTCTTACTCGCGCGCCTCTCCTCGACTCTTTTTCAGAAACCTCTATCACGCCATCATCAAGTATTTCCGCAAGTTCCCTCATAAATATCATTCTTTTCTCATGGGATTGTAATATCAACGAAAGCCCTTTCAACGCAATTTCAGGAATTTCCAATACGTAGACGGAGGTTTTTGAGTCAACGCGATCTGAGTAGTTTTCTTTTTGCTGTATTCTTTTGGCTATTTCTTCGAAAAAGTTTGAGACGTTTTGTGTTATAACTTCGGAAATTTGCCCGCCTGTTTTGAATATCAGCGGTTCTTTTGCCACTATTTCTTTTTGGAGTTCGTTGGTTTGTTGTTCGTCAACATAAGTGAATTCGAAATCGGCAAATATTGTTGATGGAGCCTGCTGGTTTTCTATTAAATTCCCGGTCTTCTTTTCAGTCGGCATCAATAGCA
>JAGVIF010000321.1 GCA_020056205.1 Lentisphaeria bacterium
ACCGCGCTGAAGGAAGTGGAGCCTCCCCCCCCTATGTTGTTAATAGCATCCACAATTGTTTTCGCGCCGAAATAAATTTTGTCAAGGATGGGGATTTGCAGTATCATAGACTCGACGATTTTTATCAATTTTTTTCCGATGAAATGGCCTGCGGTCAAGCCGATGAAATAAATCAGGAAGAGGAAAACCACAATTGAAATTGCGAAAGTTGCGACGACCGGAATTTTTTCGGGCTGGAAAATAGACCGCAAGAGATATTTAATCCAAGGGTCAATTACGCCTGCCGTGATTTTGTATAAGAGGCTTAGTATTACGTAGGTGATGCCGAGCGGCATGACGATAAAGATGCCGTGTATAAATTTCTTTCGCAGGTGTTCTTTCATCCCGCCGGATTTTTTTATTTTGTCATCGCTCATATTTGCTTCCGTATTTTTCTGAATTCGTTCAGGATTTTTTTTGCGGATTCAAACTTTACCGCATTCCAGCCGCGTTGTAACCCGGCGGAGATGTTTTCGTCTTTGTCGTCGGTATAAAGCAGGGGGATGCCGTATTTTTTTTCAAACGCCTCGAACATTTTCGCGGATGGTTTTCTTTCCCCAACCTCGTAGCTGTAAATTCCCCCGCTGACATATACGGAAAGAGTCATTTTTAATATGGTGTGTTTGATGTGGATGTCTGATGTGTCGGAAAAAAATATCACTCTGCAGCCGGAATCCGTTATTTCCTTCAGCGCCTCCGGCATCCCGTCTATTTCATCGCCTATTATCGCCATCCATGCCTCAAGAAGTTTCTCGTCGCTGAAGCGTCCGCCGGTAGATCTGCGGAATTCCGCCAGCCATCGGGACGCGGATATCATTCCACATTCGAATTTTCCGCAGGCGGCGATGAATTCCGGAGGGACATCTTCGAGCGAGCGGGCTCCTATCCTCCTAAGACATTCTTCCGTTCTCACCTGAATGCAACAGTTTCCGACATCAAGGGCTATACAGGATGCAGAGTTCATACTACTACACATATATTAAGGAATTTCAAAGTTTGTGAACACCCAATGTCCTATTTGGAGATTCCGTGTTCGATTCCGATACCAACCCCGAAAACGACAACAGTTTTGAAGGAGGAGTCAGAATTTTAGATTTTTAACAACCCTTCGACAAGTTCGACGAGTTCGACTCCTTCGGCAAGCTCAGGGCAGGCAAGCTCACCGCAAACAGGCTCACCGCGGGCAAGCTCAGGGCAGGCTCAGGGCAGGCGAAACACACGAAATATTTCCGATTGCCTATTTCCAAAGGGTTATTAGTTATAGGTTATTAGTTATAGGTTAAAGGCACAGAGTTTTTCTTCATTCGATGTTGGATGTTCAACGTTGAATGTTCGATGTTCATAGTCTTTTCCATCGCCTTTCACCTTTCGCACTTTAGAACTTCCGCATTTTAGAACTTTAGAACTTCTTTATCGTTTTCTACTTTCTACTTTCTTTTTGCTTGTGTCTTCATTTATTCTGAACGGTGAACGCCGAACCTTTTTTTCATTCGGAACATTCCGAATTTTTGGACATTGCCACGCGTCCGGTTCTGGCTATCGCTATTATTCCAAATTCTTTCAAGAGAGCTATGAAATCGTCTATTTTTTCCGCCCTGCCTGAAAGTTCTATTCCCAACTCGCACTTATTGACACTCACAATTTTGCCTTCAAATATTTCGGCTATTTCAACGACCTGAGACCTGTTTTTGGGTGTGGCTTTCACTTTTATCAAGGCAAGCTCCCTTTCTATAAAATGACTGCCGGTAAGGTCGGTAACGTTGATAACATCCATCAATTTGCAGACCTGCTTGTCTATCTGTTCGATGACATTTTCATCTCCGGTTGTAACTATCGTCATGCGGGATATTTGCGGATTTTCGGTAACATTGACCGACAAGGATTCTATGTTGTAGCCGCGCCCGCTGAAAAGCCCCGCCACTCTCGCGAGAACTCCGAATTTATTTTCCACAAGAACCGAAATCGTGTGTTTTTCCATTTTTGGCGCCCTCATTATTTGTTTTGCTGTCAATATGTTATAAATAATTTATGTCGAATCCGCCGCGGATTCAGGAAATATCAATACATCACAATCGCGTTTAATCAACTTTTAGAGAAAGAATTTTCTCTTTGAGAAACATTATGTCGCCGTCTTCGTGTCCGGCATTGAACGATAATCTTATTCTTGCGCCGCCTTCGGGAACGGTTGGCGGCCTGATCGGGATGGCAAGAATTCCGTCGCCGAGCAATTTTTCCGAGATACCGGCCACGCGCATGCTGTCTCCAAATATAAGCGGAATTATTTGCGTTCCGGTGTTGCCGCAGTTGAATCCTTTCACGCGCAAATCCGAGACGAACCGCGAAGATTTTTCAATCAGTTTTTTTGCGGAAAGCCTGATCTCCGCGCTCTGAACAAGTTCCAATCCGGCTTTAATCGCTCCGTAGGCGGCCGGCGGTAGGGCGGTTGAATATATGAAAGATTGACAGGCGTTGATAAAAAAGGCGATAATTTTCTCCGAGCCCGCCAGGTATGCTCCGTATGCCCCCATTCCTTTGCTGAAAGTTCCCATCGCCACAATTCTCGATTTGTCGTCCGCGAAATCAAGGGAACTTCCCTCCCCGCGGCTTCCAAAAACACCTGTCGCATGGGCGTCATCAAGATATAGGATGGCATTGTATTTTTCGGATAGTTCATACAATTTTTCAATATCCGCCATATCGCCGTCCATGCTGAACACGGTGTCGCTGACTATCAGTTTTTCCTCCGACTGCGAATTTCGCAAAAATCGCCCGAGGTTTTCGTAGTCAAGGTGCGCGAATCTTTTAAAGTCGGCGCCCGACTGGATACAGCCCGCATTCAGGCTCGCGTGGTTGAGTTTGTCCGCGAAAATCGCGGATTTGCGTCCGGCAAGCGCGCTGATTGCTCCGCAGTTCGCGAGGTATCCTGAGCCGAGAATTATCGCCTTTTCAAAGCCTTTCCATCGCGCGATTTCCATTTCAATTCCGACGCATTCCGGGATTGTGCCGCAAACGAGTCTTGACGCAGAGGATGAAGCGCCGAATTTTTCCGTCCACGCAAGGGATTCTTCCACAATCCTCGGATGTTTTGAAAGGGCAAGATAGTCGTTCGATGAAAAATTAACATAAACGTTTCCGCGAAATTCGCAGCGCGACGCGGAAATCGGAGTTACCTCGCGAAGCGAGCGGAATGTTCCGGATTTTTCACGCTCCTCAAGAAATAGATCAATTCTTTTTTGAATCGGATTCTTCATAATACGCCGAATTATATATCCTTTTTGCCGGTTTGTCTATTTCAATTTAATGCTTTAATGATTATTTTAACGGGCAATTGATGAGACAGGCATATCTTTTAACTTTTTAAAAAA
>JAGVIF010000557.1 GCA_020056205.1 Lentisphaeria bacterium
AAGTTTAAGTCTTATGGTTGGAAACTCCACGAGGTAGTTGCGCAATCTATCCAGGACGGTTTTTATCCATTGGAAGGCTGTATCGCCGAGGCCAAACGCATGGGGCTTGCCATCACAGGCGATATTCTCGTGGGTTCCTACAACACCGCGTTCAGCGAAGGCTTTGAGACGGTGGATGCGTCCGGAAAACCATATAAACATCGGGCATCTTGTATTCATCGCCCGGAGATTCAAAAGAATCTGGCGCTGGTGGCGGAAGAAGTGGCCCAAGTGCCCGGTCTGGATGGCGTCGCGTTGGATTATGTGCGCACGGTCAACACATGCTTTTGTCAGGCATGTCAAATGGAGTATCGCGCCCGTTTTCAGCGCGATCTGCTGGAAGACGGCAAAATTCCGGCCGACGGCGCGCCTTTTTCGCGCGAGTTTGTGCAATGGCAGGAGGAGGCGGTACGCCAAACCGTAACCGGAATGGTCGCGGCCATCCGCAAGAGCAATCCACATCTCATCATCCTGGCGCACGGCTGGGACCCCGGAGAATTTTCGGAGTCAGATCGCTATCGTTCCAATCAGGGGCGCCGCATATTCAACTGGATTGACGAAGGGTTGATTGACTTTGGCACCTGCCATTTCCATCCGCCCGACCCACGCATTGAGCAGGGTCTGTTGCAGGCGGGCGCGGTGATAAAGCGTCACACGGGCGTGATCGCCAACCTGTCTAATTGGGTGATGGGAGCCAAGGGAGACAGCGAACCGGAAGACCCCGAAAAAGTCTGCGCAACTATTTATTATTTCCGCAGGCACGCGAAGATTCAAGGCGTTTCGATCTACTTTGACAAAACACTTTCTGAAGCCCAGATCAAAGCCTTGAAAGAGGGACCCTTTCGCGAAAAAGCAAGCTCCCCTGCCAAGCCGCTTTCCTATTCATTGACGCCTAAACAGTGAACTCCAACGATGGTTCCAAGGGAGCGGGCGGGAAAAAGATTACGCAGGAGAGCTAATCACAAAACTCAAAACCGGTGAAGAAGATTATGAACGGTTTAATGCGGAAAATCAAGACGGGAATACTGGGCGCGGGGCAGGCAAATATTGCCACAAGCAATCAGTTGCCGGCGACCCTTGCGGCTGAAAATATCGAGCTTCTAGCCTTGTGCGACATCAATCCGGCGGTCAACGACTACGCTGCGCAATACGGCGTCAGGGCATATACCGACTACGGCGCAATGCTTGCCGATCCCGAAATCGAGATGATTCAGATAGCCACCCCGGACTGGCTGCACTGCGAACAGACCGAGCGCGCCCTCGCCGCCGGAAAGCATGTCGCCCTGCAAAAACCACCATGCCTGACCCCTGCGGAGTTGGAGCGTCTCCGCAAAGCCGCATCGCAAAGCCGTTTCCATTTAAAAATTCTGCAGAATCAGCGGGAAACCATCCTCAGCCGGACAATAAAAGACATCATTGACTCGGGAAAGATTGGAGAATTGAGAGAAATAATAATACGTTGCAGGGGACATCGCTTCCCGATCCAAAACCTGAACAGCCCATACTTGAAGGCGGAATGCGGCGGCGTCTGGACTCACAACGGTCTCCATTGGCTGGACGAGGCGTTTTTCTATTCCGGAACTTTACCGGAGAGCGTCCAGGTTTTTTCCACAAGAAATCAAGTAGGAGCCCCGCAAGTCCTTGGAGAGGGACCAAATTACTGGTCGGCTGTTTTCAAAATGGGGCGATGCACATTCCTCTTCGAATACAATACCATGCTGACCGGCGATGGACTGCCAAACGGGACATGTCGCTCCGTCATTGGAACAAAGGGCGAGTTAAGACAAGACTATGGAAGTCAGGAGCTTCTTCTCTACCACAAAGACAATGAGACCCCAAGACCTTACGAATTGACGGAGGCCCCCCCGCAACTGAAGGATGACGCGGTCAACTCCTTTCGGCTGGCCCTGGAAAAATTCGCGAGGCAGATAGTTACCGGCAAGAAGGAATCTCCCACGATAGAGGACTCGCTCGCGTTGATGGATGCGATTTTCGCGGGAACTGCCGGCGCAAAAGAAAATAAGGCCATAAAACTTGGAAGAGCACCATGAAAAAATATGGAGTTGGAGTTGTCGGAGTCGGCGTATGGGGCTGCCACAGCTTGGAGCGGGAGCTTGTTCGCACGGGAAGGGCTGAAATAAGGGCGATCACGTACGGCGACTCTTTCGGAGAAAACTGTTACGGGGATAAACTACGGTCGAAAGCTGAGGAACATGCCTCCGCAACTGGAGCCGAGATACTGTCCGACTGGCGCGAACTCATTGCGCGTCCCGACGTAGACATAGTTTCAGCGATGCTCTGTCCAAAGCTAAAGGCGGAAATTATTGTGGAGGCTCTCCGTCACGGAAAGCATGTGGTGACGGACAAGCCGCTGGGACTTGGAGTCGGAGACGCGAAACGAATCGTCGAAGCGGAGAAAAATTCCAGCGGAAAGGGATTTATGCTCGCCGGTTATCAGAAACGTCCCGGCGTCAAACGCCTGATCGAGGCGGCGATGTCGGGAGTCCTCGGCGAAATAAAGGCCTTGTCAATACGGCTCAACTTCATGGGCGGAATCTATCCGGGCTTCGTCCCAACCACCCAGTGGCGGAGCGAGGTTCCGAGCGGGGAAATGACAACCATCGGCTCGCACGCAATCATCACCGCAATGAAAATCATGCGCGAACCTGTAAGGCGAATCTACGCCGTCGCAAAAAACGACTTTTATGCGGAGTACGCCGCAGTCGGAGCGGAGGACTATGCGATAATGAATCTGCAGTTTGCATCCGGGGCAGTCGCCAATATTTCGATCGGGCGCCTTCCGTATCGCATAGCAGGCGAGGATATTCTTATTGAACTGACGGGATCAACAGGTTATGCCTGTTTAAAAGGCGCCTCCTTCGAACTGTGGCCAAAGGGGATAAAGGAGGAAGTTCCCGCAGACCCACCAAAGGTTTTAGCGAAGTCGTTTGCCGCCTTTATCGCCGCAATAGACGGACACGGGGATACTCCCGTCTCGTTCACCGAAGGATTGCGCCTGCAGGAAATACTGGAGGCGGCCATCAACTCGGCCAAAACCGGAGATGAAGAACCCGTTATAGAGGAAGACTGTAAATGAAAAACGTAATTATGCCGGGATTGGTTTCAATCACTTTTCGTAAGCTAAACCCAAGACAGATTGTTGACTTAGTCGCGCAGGCCGAATTGCGCGCTATTGAGTGGGGCGGAGATATTCATGCTCCGCATGGGGATATAGCGCGCGCGGCAGAAGCGCGCTCAATGACCGAGGATGCGGGTTTGTTCGTGAGCGCATATGACTCCTATTATAAAGTCGGACATAGCGAGCAAGAGGGTTTGTCATTCGATACAGTCTTGGAGACCGCAATCCGGCTGAATGCGCCCACGGTCAGAGTTTGGGCGGGCCAGCAGGCATCCGAAATCTCGGACGAATCGTACTGGAACATGATTGTGGACGAATCACGGCGAATC
>JAGVIF010000055.1 GCA_020056205.1 Lentisphaeria bacterium
ATATTCCTGCAATTTTCGAATTTCGCATTCGACTCGTTCAATTTTATTTTTTCTGTTCGAGATTGGAATAGAGGCTGTCTCTATTGAACGCATCGAGGTGGAGCAGAGCCTGCCCAGCATGATGATCACAGCCTAACCCATTTCTCGCGTGAAAACCGGTTTAAGTATTGCAATTCGATGATTTGCACCACATCGAGAATGCGGCGATCTGCCAAAGTCTGCCGTGGTGATCGGCGCGTCCTGCGAGATGATCATCCCAGATTTTCCGCGCGGCATCCGGTTTGAGATATTGTTCCCAGCTCCGGCTGTCGTCGAAAATCAGCGAGCACATCCAATCTTTCAATTCGCCCCTGATCCATTCTGCAAGCGGCATGGAGAAGCCTTTTTTAGGGAGCGAGGCGAGCCCTGCGGGGAGTTGTTCGCGGGCCAGTTGCCTCAGTATGTATTTGGACTGTCCGTTTCTCAGCTTCGTCTTCGCCGATATGCTGTTTGCGAAATTCGCAAGTCTGTGATCCAGGAAAGGCGACCGGCATTCTAAGGAAACTGACATCGAGGCTATGTCAAGTTTAGCGAGTATGTCATAACAGAGGTAAAGCCTCTGATCAACTTCCATCCACCGGTCAACAGGGTCATCCGAGCTTGCCTCATTAAAATATTTTGTAAACAGATTTAGCTCCGACTGAGAAGCCTCGCGGATTTTTTCTTTGAAATTACTCTGAAATATGGAGTCCCTCCGGCTGCGATGAAAAAGCGAAGCGGTATTTTCACCTTTTTCAGGAAGGGAAAATGCGGAGAGGAGCGCTTCTGAGAAGCCAGTCCGGCCCGGAGATGGGGAGATTGGGATATGCCTGAGAATTCCTGCCAAAAACTTTTTGAATGGATAGGGAATTCCGCCCAAGAGCTGATACAGTGGAAGGTTCAGGTAGCTCCCATAACCTCCGAAAAGCTCGTCGCCGCCATCGCCCGTAAGCGCAACTTTCACATATTTTCTCGTTTCCCTACTCACATAGTATGTCAGAACGGAGGAATGATCCGCAAAGGGCTGTCCGTAATGACGCGCGAGTTTTTCACTAACTCCGACGAAATCCGGCTCAACTTTTATTTCTCTGTGAAAGGTCTTTAGATGCGAGGCGGTGAGCTTAGCCGCTTCAGACTCGTCCTGCCAACTGTTTTTATCGGTCGAAATAGTGAATGTGCTGACAGGTCTGTCGAGTTGACGCGACATTGACGCTGTTATAAGTCCGGAATCAATTCCCCCCGAGAGAAATGCTCCTAATGGGACATCGGAACGGAGTCTGAGACGAACGGATTCGTCAATTAGTTCCTCTATCTTCTTGAAATCGGGGTTCCTTACTTCACCGTTCACGGATGGCTTCCAATAGCATCTGTGTTCGCTGTTCCCGTTTTTTTTCAGCAATGTCTGCCCGGGTCCAAGTGAAAAGACATTCTTGTATGCCGTGTTGGGACCGGGGATGAACCCATAGCGGAAATATTGAGCTATCGCAAGCTCATTGACATCGTTGGCGTCAAACTCATCGAGATGGAAAAAAGCCTGAAGTTCGGAAGCGAAAAAAAAGCGTCCGTCTTTCTCAAAATAATAAAGAGGTTTTTCTCCGAACCTGTCCCGCGCAAGAAAAAGACTATTTTTTTTCGAGTCGTAGACAGCGAACGCGAACATCCCGACAAGATGTTCGGACATCGCCGCGCCGTATTCCTCCCATAGGTGAACTAGAACTTCAGTATCTCCTTTTTCCCTGAGAGTATGCCCCTTCGCCGCAAGCATTTTTCCAAGTTCGCCGTAATTGTATATTTCACCGTTGAAAATGACCCAGACGGATTTGTCCTCGTTGGCGAGAGGCTGTTTTGTCCCGGAAATATCTATGATGCTCAATCTGCGATGTCCGAAAAACAGGCTGTGCGCTCCGGAAGGTGTCTTATGAAGCTCATGAAAAATAGGAAAAGTATTAGATACTGGATCAAGCGCGATATATCCAAAATCATCCGGGCCCCTGTGAACAAGAGAGTCAGTCATTTTGACAATCTGTCCCCCCATATCCGCAGGATGATCACAAAATATTCCGGTTATTCCACACATATTTTCGTATCCTCTCCTTTGAAACTGCCGTTGGAGTTCACAGCCCCGAGGCCCCGCAGCTCGGGATCTTCGACTTTAGCGTGTCTCTTTCTTGGCAGTTTCTTGTTGATAAAACCGCGAAATTCGTAGCTCATCGCTCCTTTGAAACTGCCGTTTTTTTCGGGGTCGAATGGCGCTAAGTTAAGGATTTCGAAAAAAGTAACTCGGATCTATCTGACCCGATAGTCGCGGGTCAAATAGACCCGCGCTACTTCGAATTGCACCTTAACTTAGCGACATTCGGGTCGGGGTCGGTATCACTTTGTTTGTAGTAGGCAAATTTATACGCCGTTCTTTCGGTGAATATTTACGTCGAGAAGCGCCTTGACAAAGGCCAGAACTTGAGATGCTGTGGAATGAGCGGCTTCTATATCTTCCTGACTTGGCTCCAATAATTCGCTAGGATAGCGGAACAAGGCCTTCAACGCCTTCTCGATCGCCTGTTGGCAATGGTAGACACCGGTATCCAAGTGTCGCTCTGAACCAAAAAGCCACGCTCTTTCGGCATTAAACGCCCTGACCAAGCGCAAAGTCATTTCGCTTATGATGTCTTTTGAAACCACAAGTCCGCCCCTTTAGTTTCGGAGTTCAAATTGGTGCTACCTTAACGTAAGATTCCCTTTCTGTTTTACAAGAGGATGTCATAGTTTTCAACATGAAAAATCCAAGAAACTTTTTTTCTGATAATATATCTTTCGGATTCTTTCGCATGTCCTGCCTACGTCGAACTGATCGGATTTTTTCAGAGCCGCTTCGGCGATTTTTTTTCCGAGTTCGGGATTCTGTCTGAGCATCATTATCGCATCTGCGATCTCACCCGGGCTTGCGGGATTGACAAGAATGGCGTCGTTCATATGCGATGCCGTTTCTTTGATGCCGTCAACGGCGGTGGCTATCACCGGGAGTCCGGCGGCAAACGCCTCGATCACGCATATTCCAAAAGGCTCGACAACGGAAGGAAGAAGAAACGCGTCGGCAATATTCATAAGTTCCGGGACATCAGTTCTCGCCCCAAGCAGGATAATCTTATCGCCAATATTTTTTTCAGCAATCATCTTCTTTATTCTGTCATGCTCAGGACCGTGCCCCGCCACCAGAAAACGGAAGGAAGCTTTGTCAAGCAAAGCAGCCGCCTCCACAAGATATTCGTATCCCTTCTGCCATTTGAAATTAGCAACGGTAAGAACGGTGAAAACATTTTCAGGAATGCCGAAATCGGATTTGCGGCATTTCGATTCCGCGACGCGTCTGCGAAATTCGCAAATGTCAATGCCGTTCGGAACAACGGAAATTGCTCCGCTGAACGAGGGGTATTCCCGCCTGAAGGCCTCAGCGGCGGCGCCGGAAACGGCGGAAACAGCGGTGGCTTTCGATAATACAAAGCGTTTCAGAAAACCGAGCTGGTGTTTGTATTTCTCTCCTATCGAATGAATTTGAATGACCCTTCCCTTTACGCCCGCGAGAAAAGCCGCGGCAATGCCAAAGATATCCGAATAATGCAAATTCGTGTGGACAATGTCCAGACTCTCTTTCCTGAAAAATACAAGCAGGCGGACAAAGCTCCAAAGGAAGTTCTTTTTATTCATTTCCAGGCATAAGACATTTATTCCGTTTTTTTCGAGAATATCTGCGTAATATCCCTTGCCAAAAAGAGTTACAACTGAGACGGTATCTCCTTCTTTTTTGAATTTAAGTATCATATCAGCGAGCGACGACCAACCCCCGATCATCAAATCGTCGCACACGTAAATAATCCTCATGCGCTTTTCTTGCATAGGCGTTAATCTACACTGAAATTGAAAAACCGCCATCTCAACGTAGAGTTCATTTTCCAACGCTTCGGACAAAATATGATTTCTCAAAACCCAAAACTTGCGTGTCCGATATGCCATGGAGAATTCTCCGGCGAAAAATTGCTATGCTTAACCTGTTCAAGAGAATTTCCTGTTGTCGGCGGAATTATTGACCTGAGGCTGGCAATTTCAGATGAAGAGACGGGCTGGGATGCGGAAGTTTTCGATCAGCTTTACGCGGCCTGCAAATTTCCGGACAGCAAAGACGACTACAAATCTCTCAATATTCCGTTTTTCGCCGAGGAATACAGGATGCGCGAAAGAGATTCTTTTATAATAAAGCGCTTACGGGAAAACTCCCCTCAATTTCTCCTTGATGTGGGGTGTGGGGATGGACAGTTCGTAGGCAAGATATCTGAATATATTCCAAACACAACATTTCGCGGCGTTGATGTGTCAATGTTCAGGCTCAGGCGGCTGAATGAGAATATCCGCCTCCAATTGCCCGATCTCAAAGTATTTGCCTCCAACGCCGAATATCTTCCTTTTACGAACGAGAATTTCGACATAGTCCTTATGCGGGAGGCGCTTGAACATTGTTTTTTGCCGGAAAAGGCGTTGAATGAGGCGTACAGGGTCTTAAAACCCGGCGGACATTTAATCATCACAACTCCTTCCAGAACAATGTTCATCTTCTGGAAAACCGCCGCGTTTTTTCCGGCGATTCTAAAAAGATTCGTCATGGGCGAGAAAATGATCAAAGCAACTCAAAATGCTTTTGACCGTCCTCTTTCATCGTCCCGGATAAAGACCTGCGCCACAAAATCCGGGTTCACTATTCAAAGTTGGGAAAAAGCCATCCTCTTGCCGCACGAATCGTATCTTCAGTTCATTCCGCAATTTCTGCTTCGGGCCATGATACGGCTGTCAGGACTCTGCCGGAACAATCGAATCCTCAACTTTATGAGACTCCACCACATCATAATACTTACAAAATTTCCATCCGAAACAAAAGATTTCAGCAGTTCTTAATTGGGTATGCCTCCGGCTTTGTGGCTTGTCTGAATTTCATAATCTCCTTCATCTGCCTGTGCGTGTCCGCACGCAGACAGGTCGGCATCGGTTTTGAGTTTTGCAATTGGCTCTAATACCCTTCGAGGAATTCTCTGCGGCCGGGGCATCTGAGTTTTTCAAAAGCCTTGGCTTCTATCTGCCTGACCCTTTCCGTGGTGATTCCGAAATGCTTTGAAATTTCCGCGAGCGTTCTCTCCGGCTCGGAAAAGAGCCCGAAATGCATTGATATTATCTGTTGTTCGCGCTCCGTGAGCGTATCAATAGCTTCTGAAATTTTTTCCTTGAGCATAGTGTATGCCGCCTTTTGAACGGGATTGTCCGCTCCTTCATCCGGAATCAAATCTTTTATCGTGGAGTCTCCGTCGCCTCCAATCGGCGATTCGAGGGAAACTGTCTGAGAAGCCATCCTCTGCAGTGCCCTTATTCTTTCTTTCGGCATATCCATTATAGCGGCCAGTTCCTCGTAGGCCGGCTCGCGGCCTTTTTCCTGTATGAACCTCTGCTCCCCGGCAAAAATTTTACTTATGGTCGCCAGCATGTGAACGGGAATTCTGATAGTTCTGGACTGTTCGGCCAGACCTCTCGATACAGAGTGTTTGATCCACCACGTCGCGTATGTGCTGAATTTGTGTCCGAGGCGGCAATCAAATTTTTCAAGCGCCTTCATCAAGCCCATATTGCCGTCCTGTATCATGTCGGAAAGGGGCAAGCCCCTGTTCTGAAATCTTTTCGCAATGCTTATCACCAAACGCAAATTGCATTCAACAATCCTTTTGCGGATATTGTCGGCTTCTTCTCTTCCGCGAAGCGCGGCCTTCAGAATTTTCACAAATTCAGATTCATCCAGCAGCAACCTTTCCCTGATATGGTCTATTATTTTGCCCTTTTCGCGCTTTTTATTCAACAATGAATTATATTCGAGCGCCGCCTCTATCCATTCCTCTATGAAAGAATTTTGCGGGCGAAACTTTTTCAGAGATCTAACGAGCGAGGCTCTCGTGTCTTTCGTCTTTGCGGATTTGCCGGAATAATCCCTCTTAAGCTTTTCATAAAGCGCCGCTATTTCAAGCTTCCATTTTGCGAAAACAGGCAAAAACGAATCGGGACGGATTTGTTTTTCTTTCACAACATTTAGAATCATGAATTCGTCGCATATATTCTCGGAGTTGATCCCGTCCAAAATATTAAGATATTCGTTGGCTGTAAAACCGAAATTACATAAAGATTCCCATACCGCGTCTTTCGCCTCTCTGTATTTTCCGGTCAATTCAAGCTCTTCTTCAGGGGAAAGCAATTCCCTCTCCCCGAGTTCCTTCATGTAAGCGGAGAGAGAATCTATTTCATCCGCGGAATCAGGCGCGTTGAACGAAGACAAAGGGGGCTCTTCGGCATGTGATTTTTCGTCCATCTCCGCCGTTTCAAGGCCGTCGTTTTTTTTAAAAAAATCTTCTTTCTTTTTCATCAATAGAACTTTAATCTGATTCCGTAAAGGCATCCCCGAACTTCCGCACTGCTGTTATGTGTTTTTGTTTCGTTCGGTGTCGGGGTCGGTATCGCTATCGGCATCGGGATCAATTTCAGATTGCCGATTTCAAAAACCTTTTTTAACCACCCTTCGACAAGTTCGACAAGCTCACCGCGAACAGGCTCACTGCGGGCAAGCTCAGGGCAGGCGAATTACACGAAAAAACACGAAAATGATTTTAGATTTTAAAACCCTGAACGATGAACGGTGAACCCTGAACCCTTTCTTTATTCTTTATCGTTTATTATCAAGAACTTAGTTTAAATTCGGCCGTATTGAACCGCAAAACTTAGGGGAATATATCTCTTCTGGCGCAGATAGGCAATAGAAATTTACTTTATTCCGAGTATTTGAATAAAAGAAAAAAGGAAGTAGATTACTCCCTCGTTTTCTGTCTACGAATCATTAAACGGGGCTGTAGCTCAGTTGGCTAGAGCGGCTGGTTCGCAATCAGCAGGTCAGGGGTTCAAGTCCCCTCAGCTCCACCAGTAAATATTCACCGAACCCCGCCTGCCTGTGCGTGTCCGCACGCAGACAGGTCCTTTCGGCGAATATTTACCACCACTCTTCGTTTGCCCAAATAAAAATTGGATTTTACAAATGACTACGAGAGATATTCTTGAGATTGGACAACAATATTTTATTGAATTGCTCACAAATAAAAGAGCATCGCGGTTTGACAATGCCGCCAAGGGACTGCTTTTTCTGTTGTCGAGGATGTACAGGCGATCCGTCCAGTTCAGGATATGGCTTTATGACAAAAGGATTTTTAGGCCGAGGGCGCTCGGATGTCTTGTCGTAAGCATAGGCAATCTCACATGCGGCGGAACCGGCAAGACGCCTGTAGTTGAAGTATTCGCCAAGACGCTGGCTCAAAAGGGGAGAAAAGTGGCCATACTGAGCAGAGGCTATAGAAGCAAAGACCGAACATTATATGAAAAATTCATAGCCATCTTCAAGTCAAAAAAAAAGGAAGTGCCTCCGCGTGTGGTCTCCGATGGAAAAAACCTCCTCTTAAATTCCCTTACCGCAGGAGATGAGCCCTACATGCTGGCATCCAACCTCAAAAATGTCGTGGTGCTTGTGGACAAGGACAGAGTGAAATCGGGCAGATATGCAATATCGGAATTTGAGGCCGACACGCTGATACTTGACGACGGATTTCAGTATCTCGATTTAAGACCGAGGCTTAACATAGTCCTAGTAGATTCAAAAACGCCTTTCGACAACCACCATGTCCTGCCAAGAGGCCTCCTGCGGGAGCCAATAAAAAATATAAGGCGCGCCGATTATATTTTCCTCTCGAAATCCGATGGCAGCCCGCGCATAAAACATCTCAAGTCGTTCCTAAGAAAACACAACAGAAAGGCTGAAATAATTGAATGCTGTCACAAGCCTTTATATCTCGAAGATGTCTTCAATTCCGATTTGCAAATAGACCTGAACTTTTTGAAAGGAAAGAAAATAGCGGCGTTGAGCGGAATAGCCAATCCGCACAGTTTCGAAGAATTTTTGGAGAATTTTGGAGCGAAAATCGTTTGGTTCGAAAGATTCGCGGATCATCATCGCTATGAACAACAGGAAATCATAGATTTCATAAACAGGTCGGCAAGATTTGGCGCGCAGGCCGTAATAACCACCGAAAAAGACGCCGTTCGAATACCAAGGTTAGACAGACGCGATATTCCCGTATATTTCATGCGCGTTGAAATAGACATAATAAGCGGACAGGAAAGCTTCGACCAATGCATCTCGCGAATCTGTTTTTTGTAGAGAATCGGTGCCAGTATAAATTAATCATTGCAATTAAATAGGTTGCAGTTATATTATTGCATTTGAAATTTTGAGGCTTGAGGGTAAATATTCACCGAAAGGACCTGTCTGCGTACCTGCCTGAGCGAGAACGCTCGCAGTCAGGCGGACACGCACAGGCAGGGTTCGGTGAATATTTACGCGGCGAGGATGATGACGAAAAGGATATGTTCACTTCCGCCGGGGCTTGGCTGGGAGACGATAGATTCAAATCGAGTATCCAGCTTGTTACGGGGAGACTGA
>JAGVIF010000270.1 GCA_020056205.1 Lentisphaeria bacterium
ATAGACCCGAGTTACCCTGTGGCAACCGCCTTAACTTAGCGCCATTCGACCCCAAAACACGCTGCCGTTTCAGGAGTAGCGCAAGCCTCTGGCTTGCTACAGGCAAACAAGCCGGAGGCTTGTTCTACATCTATATCGAGTTTTGCAATTACCTCGACTGTCCAAATATATTTGAGTTACAGGGGACTAGTTCTTCGGGAAGTTTCTGGAGGGAAAAATGGAAACCGCAAGCATAAATAATTTTGCCGCAAATGATTCTCAGATAAGATTTGTGGACTCCGAGAGAGACGTTGATGCGATAGCGTTTCTGCACAAAAGTCCCGAAGACAGGGAGCTAAAAAAAAGTCTTTTTAGATTTTACAAGGACAAAGTCGGGCTTTTTCTTGAATTTGATCCGCAGTCGGTTTTGATCAGAAATGGGAAAAAAAACGATATCGCCGGATTCCTGATATATACATACGACACTGACAGATTCAATGCCTTCGCCGGACCATCAGGCACAAGGTTCTATAAAAACATTCTCAAGACAGCGGCAGGATATTATGGCTACGATTTTAGAAAATATATCGCAGTGTGCAAGGTTATGCTTGGAATAAACAGGACGAAATTTACAAGTCCCGTCTCTGAAATCCATCCTTACGGAAAAATATGGGCGCTTGTTGTAAGTTCGGAATACCGACGAATGGGATTCGCCTCGGAATTGATAGCGGCCTGCTTGAAAACTTTTAGAGAAAAAGAAGGCGCAGTAATGCGCATAACTGTGAAAAAAGACAATGAACCTGCTATAAAAACTTACCAGAACTATGGGTTTGAAATAATTGGCGAATGCCTGGAAAGCACAGGGGAATCATTTGTTATGGAGATCAAGTCATGAGAATCCCTGAATCCGTGACGGATTCGACATAAATAATTTATAACATGTTGATAATAAAAGAATAAACTCATTTTTCTAATCTCACCTGTTGGGAGAGACGGACATTATGGAGAATCCGCCCTTTCGGGGAGGCATCTGCACATTTTTGTCCCTAATTGCTCGATTGCCACGGAAGCACATTATCATCCAGAGGGTAGGATATGGCGCCGGGATAGATCACAATCAGTTCTTCGAGCTTTAAGTCCTCAGTGGCGATACGCATGGATTTAGTCATTACAGGAGCGTCGGCGCACTTAAACTCGACACCTACGCGGTGTCCGTCATGCTCCAAAAACAAATCCAGTTCTGCGCCATGCTGAGTCGCCCAAAAATATGGCTGAAAAACACTTGTTTTTGCCAATATTTGATCGAGAGCAAAACCTTCCCAAGACGCTCCGTATTTCGGATTTAACCACAGCCCCCCATTGACTCGACGCCAAGAAATGCATGCAAAAGCCCGCTGTCCCGAAAATAGATTTTAGGAGACTTTACGATCCGTTTGCCGGCATTCTCGAACCATGGAGGCAGAATGCGAACCAAAAAAGTTCCGGCAAGAATATCAAGATAATGTCGGACAGTCCTTGCCGCTTACTCCCAAAGAACGCCCGAGCTCCTCCGCATTCCACCCCTGACCGTGATAATGCGCAAGCATGCTCCAGAAACGACGGAGAATTTCTGAAGAGACATGTATGCCAAGCGCATGAATATCTCTTTCCACATGAGTCCTTATAAAATTCCTGCGCCATGTTAAGGATGCCCTAAGCGACGATGCGAGGAAAGAGCGCGGAAAAGTTCCCTTCAGCCACAAATCATCCTGTCGTGATATTCCTACTTCATCCAACGTCAATCCAGTCACCTGCACAAATTGAATGCGTCCTGCTAAAGACTCCGATATGCCCTTTATTATTTCCGGCGAGACGCTACCCAAAAGACAAAAACGGGACGGAAGAGGATTTCTATCGCATAAAGGGCGTAAAGCGGTGAAAATGTGAGGGACAACCTGAACCTCATCTATTACAATAAGACCAGTTAAGCCTTCAAGAACCTGCTTGGGATTATTCATGGCCATGCGATCAGCGGCGTCTTCCATATCAAAATAATGAACATCCTCAGTCCATTCGGCAATGAACTGTTTAGCCAAAGTTGTTTTGCCAATCTGCCGCGCTCCCAGCAGGGCAACTACCGGAGATTCATTAATTGCATTCCGGACTAAACTTATAAGGGAATCTCTTCTTATCATAGATTTTATCCGTGTAAATAAGAATTTTTGACACGGAAAATATTACATTGACAACAGTTTTTTGCAAAAGTCATAAATAAAAATATGGATTTTGCATTTTATTTTTTACAATTTGGGATGTATATTACGGCGAACATTACAGCGAACGAATAACCGCTTAAAACATAAAACACAATATGCCTTCGTTGAAAAGAATATCGCATGCCTCAATTTTTCTACATTCCTTTGTACTAGTGTTCCGTAACATAAATACGTGGGGATAAAACGTGAAAGATTTTGGATGGTCAGGCAGTTCGACGCCGCGGAGGCGATGTCGAGCCATCGTCGAGCGGCGGCGGACTGGATGAACGCCAAAAGACTCACGCCGCATAGCGGTTATGGCTCTTTTTGCGCGGTCTTCGCCCTGTCTGAAAACGACGATACTTCAGTATCGCCTTATTTCA
>JAGVIF010000521.1 GCA_020056205.1 Lentisphaeria bacterium
ATGTGAGAAATATGTTAATTCGCGTTTTCAAAGGCTTTCGAAGATTGCAAAGAGAAAAGACACGCTATAGCATAACACTGAAACTGAAATTTAAATTCGCGCTTTTAGAATGTAACACAGGCGTCTTGCCTGTCTAAACCGGGAGTGAAAAATGAATTCATATTTTGAAAAATCAGCTGTGAAACCGGCAAACCGTGAAAACACGAAACACTTCCTAAATTCTGATTCAAGAAGTCAGGAGTCAGAAGTTAGCGGCCTACTACGATTTTCGCAGTTTTATCAAAAAGAAACTAAATTGATAAAATCGGTGTTCATCGGTGTTCATCGGTGGTTAAGTTTCAATCAAATTGGAAATCGAAAATTGAAAATCGGAAATGCGTTCACGTTGATCGAATTACTTGTCGTTATTGCGATAATCGCAATTCTGGGTACTCTAATGTTCCCTGTGCTTCAGCAGGCAAAAAAAGAGGCGAAGTCCGTGATATGTAAAAACAATCTTAAACGGGTGGCGGCGTGGGGAACCTCATATGCGATGGACTATCACGGGAGTCTGCCGACAAATGGTTATTATTCAGGCACCTCTAATTATTATGCCGAGTTTTCCAAGACATTCTGGTATAATAAGTGCGACTTTTACAAGCCCGGAGGACGGGGAGTTCCGGCAGAAATCACAGCCTTGCATTGTCCGGAGGCGGAGTCTTCCGTTACACCTCGCTGGCTATACGTTGACCGCTCTGATTTTGACTATGGGCTAAACTACTCGCTTGGCGGCAGAAAACCCGGGAGTACTTCCCACCCTAAAATGGGATTTCTGACAAGCAAAAAATATTGGTTCGGCGACGGGAAGTTCGGCGTCTATGGCGCCACCTACTATACTTGGGAATATATGACGGCAAGAAACGGCGGATATGTGCCTTGGATGTGGGATGCCACGCTGCCTTTTTACGGAAAGGGACATATGGGAAATATGGCGAACTTTGTTTTCGGCGACGGCCATGCGGAGTCAAAGACGAGAGATGAAATCTATTCATTGACGGGCGCAGACCTTAATGCCTGGCAAGGCACCGCAACGGAATAAAAAAACCAATGAAATTTTAAACGAGGGAATTAAAAATGATGAAAAATAAAATTCTGCGGATGGGGGGAATAATACTTTTACTCTTTGCTTTCTTGTACGCGGCCGAAGCCCAGCCGCCGACCATCCCGGAGAACCTTCAACTCTATCAGGCCGGCTTTACAAGAGTCATAATCAGATGGTCGGCTTCCTCCGACGATATAGCTGTCGAAGGATACCGGGTTCTGAGAGATGGAGTTCAGACCGGAATCACAAGTCAAACCGAATATGCCGATCAAAATCTTATCCCTGACACAAGCTATGTGTACACCGTGAAAGCATATGACGGCGCCGGCGAAGAATCGCTCCCGAGTTCCTTCATCACCGTGAAAACACTTAAAAATCTCGACTTCGATGACGCCGCCGTTATTCAGCAGGTTGTGGATATGGTGAGCGTGACGGAACTTATCCCATCCTCTCTTATCTCCGCCGTCCAGAATGCATTCCTGAGCCTCAACTACGCCGATGTATTCTTTACGGTGTTAAATTCCTCCATCATAGAGTCTTTTGTTTCCCGCGAAATCACCCTGATAAATGAAGGCGAAGCGCCAGCCTCCGAAGCGGAAAGAATCGCGGACCAGGAGGCGCTTGACCAAGTAATGGCCGCATATTTTCCGGGACACAGCTTTATCGAACTTTATCTCCAAACTAAAACTGTTGAAGTCGGCGAGTCGCACTGGCAGTCCGCAAGTCCGGAAGCCGCCGAAAATCTCTACGAATATTCCCTGAATTTCCTCTATGATAATGAGTCGGCGGTTTTCCCCGCGCTCAACAGACTGGGCTTTTTTAGAATCGCAGCGCTGAATGAAAACAGCCCAAGGCAGGATCTCATCGCCGGTCTCCACGAATATAAAAATCAATTGATGCGTTTTTTTACCCTTTTCCCGGACTCGCAATCCTATTTCGCCGTCCAGTCATATATCCTTCCGGCTCAGAATTATTTCCGCTATTTCCCTGTCCTGCTCTCATATGATAATTACGAGCAGTCCGTTTTCGACAACGCCCTCGATATGGCAGCCCGCGCAAAACTCCTTCAAAATGATGACCTGATGCGCTGGAGATACGACAGAATCAGCGCATGGGAACTGAACAATGTGAAAATCAGCATTAAAAACGCCGCCGGCAATTATATGTCAGGAAATTTCGATCTGCTCAATACAAGCGGCAATGATCTTTTCTTTCCCTCCCCGCCTCCGCCCGACCAGAGAACTTTCGCAGCATCGGGCGGCGAATTACTCATCCCCGTCTATAAAGGACATTCATACAAGCTCAACTTCCTGGTTGACGTTCAGGGCGGACCCGCGCTAAAATATTCCGTCCCCTCGTTTCCGCATGCCAAAGGCTGGCGTACCACCTATTCTCAAAACGCAAATCCGGTCTCCGAATCCCTTGCCGATCCTAACGCTCCCGCCGAAATCATTCTCATCTCCGGCCAGCCGACCTCTCCCTACAATCTCAGCGCCATGAAAAATTCCGACACATTCACCCTCTCATGGGACTGGGCCGCGCCCTCCGGCTTCGCCCTCAAAGACTTCAAGGTGTTCAGAGGCGGCGTCGAAATAGGAACGGTTATCTCGCAGAGTCTTTCAAATATCCCCCTTGAATCCGCCGACCACACATACACCTACACCGTAATAGCTTATGATCTCTACGGCCAGCCCTCAGATGAAAGCCTCCCTATTGAGGTTCTTCCGGACAACCTTTCCAATGAACAACTCGACTATTACGCCTGGAAACAATTATACTTCGGGTCCAACCCGATGTTCGACTACGAAGACCCCGACAACGACGGATTGACCAATCTGCAGGAATATCAACTTGGCTCTAATCCGACCATAGCTCCGGCCGCCGATGTCAAATCAACTCTCCAGAACATAAGTCCGGGCGTTATCGTCTCATATTACACCGGCTCTTGGACAAGTCTTCCTAACTTTGCATCTCTTACGCCGCTTTCTGCCGGCTCGCTCGCTTCCGGTCCAAACTTCGCGTCCACATCGGGCGCCATCCTCACCAGCGGACTTGCCGACTATGCCTATCTCTCTTGCACTGCCTACTTTGATGCCCCCGCCGAAGGCTACTATCGCTTCTACCTCAACAGCGATGACGGCTCAAAACTCTATATAGACAACTCCCTGCTGATAGCCAACGACGGCATACATTCGTCCCGCGAATACTCCAGCGACATATACCTCAAAGCCGGAGTCCACTCTCTGCGCCTCGAATACTTCGAGTACAACAATTCCGCCTGCCTCCAACTCGAATGGGCGGGGCCCGGCTTCGTCAGAACCCCTCTCAACGGCTCAAATCTTTGGAATAGCTCCGATGTCAGCGCCCTCCTCGCCGAATCCATCGCATGGAACAAGGATTCCGACCGCGACCACCTCGCCGACCACGAGGAAATCATCGCCGGAACCAACAGGTATTCCGCCGACACCGACAACGACGGCCTCAGCGATTACGAGGAACTCAGAATATACGCCACAAATCCGCTGAGCGCCGATGGGGATTCCGACGGACTCAGCGATTATGACGAAATCTTCCTGACATTCTCCGATCCGAATGCCGCCGATGCCAACAACACCGTTACCGATGTCCTCGTCGTGAATGGAAGCGCGGGAATTTCCATCATCGGCGACTGGCAGAACTACGGCAACTCTATTTACGCCTCGTCCCGCAACGGAACAATCGAGTACGCGCTCGATGTCTTTTTGCCCGGAGTCTATCGCCTCGAAATCGAAGGCACACAGCATAACTCACTGTCAAGTATCTCCTCATTCCTCCTCGAACTCTTCATCGCCGATTCCTCCTGCGGATCGCAGACGCTCACCGCCTCTTACGGCGTGAACGGCAAGGTTTACTTCTACCTGCCGAAACTCCAGCCCGGAATTCACAGCGCTAAAATAAAATGGACAAACGTAGCAAGCAATGTCTTCCTGCGCATAAACGCGCTCCGTCTCCAGTCTCTCGGCGGTCCCGATGCCGACAACAACGGCATCCCCGATTGGGTTGATGCGAGAAATGAGGCGCTCACGCTCGTTACCGTTCCGGCGTCGAGCAAGACCTCCCCCCTCTGCATCGAGGGCGCAAACGCCTCAAATATCGAACAAATCTCGATCGCAGGTTTCTACACCGCGCCCGGAGAAGAACCCGTCCCGCCTATTGCCCTCCACAGCATAGAAAACGGCTGGTATGCGGATGCCGCCCTCACTCCCAACGCCCCAAGCAACCTCACAATCTCTTTCCAAAACGGACAGTTTTTCGTCAACAAGACCACTACCTGGCTCCCAAGCAACATCATCACGGACAATGACACGGCCATCCGCCTCAACGACTCGTTACTCCTGACAGCTTCTCCGGAAGGCGCCGGACAGGGAACTGTCTCGTTCACAGTGGAAGGACAGGTCTTGACGACAGTGTCGGATGCCCCGCTCCCGTACAAATTCGAAAATACCGGCGATATTCAGATCGCGGCCACGTTCACGCCTGACGACGGTAGCCCGGCTACTACTGGCTCGCTCAACGTCAAGGTCGTCTCAAGCTACTTCAACGGAAATCCCGTCTGCTTCTTCAACGAAGCAAGGATATGGGACAACCCGGCCCTCGACGATCTCGCGGTCGTCCTCCACGACACGAACGTCAATATCTTTGAAAGCGACCTCAATCCCGGACGCAGACTCGACATCAGGGCCGTCCAGAACGCGCCCGGCTACGTCATCGCAAGACTCGGACAGGACGGGCCGATAATGGCAAACGCTAACATTAAAATCGTGATTGCGGAGGCGACTTATTCCTCGCTGTCCGCCGTTACAACTTTTACGGACGGAAGCGTCATGGTCCAGAGCCAGATAAGCCTTAGCGTTGTCCCGCCCGATCTCAGAATATATCTCAAAATATTCGTCGCGGGAATCACATTCGACGACGGCACAATCGAACGCTGGGTTACCGCCGCGGACTTCGATGAATACGGAGTTTACAAGTACAACATGCTCAGGTCGGCGGGCGCCTACACCGGCAACTGCCATAGCATCAGTCTCTATCAGGGCGATGCGTTGGTGAAAAGTTATTGAAATAATGTGGAGGGTCGCGGTTTTGCAAAATGGAGGGTCGCGCTTGCCGCGACCGTGAAGAGTAGCGTAAGCCTCTGGCTTGCAGGCATTGAATTAAAAAATTAATTTAACATGGATGTACAGGATACACAGGATAAACACAAAAAGAGGTAATTGCAAAATGCGATTGGAAAAACGGAGCGCGGGTTTTCCAACCCGCGAGTTTCTTCTGCCGGCGGGTAAGAAAACCCGCCCTCCGTTATTTTAAACTCCATCGCTTACGCCTCGGGGTTTTATCAATAAGAAACTGCCAAGAAAGAGACACGCTAAAGTCGAAGATCCCGAGCCGCGGGGCCTCGGGGCTGTGAACTCCA
>JAGVIF010000152.1 GCA_020056205.1 Lentisphaeria bacterium
ATGGCGCTGCAACCCGTTAGGGATGAAGTTCTTATGAAATCATACTTCGCCGCAAAATCCTCGACATACCGCCTTGGGTATGCCTCCGGTTTTGCGGCTCGTCTGAATTTCATAATCTCCTTCATCGGCATCGGTTTTGAGTTTTGCAATTGGCTCCTTAACTTAGCACCATTCGGGGTCGGTATCGAATGCTAACCCAAATGAGAAGTTCGGGAGATTGGGTGTCCAAATGAGTTCAACCTTGCTTTAGCTTGATAGGTATGCTCTCCACGCCATATGGCGTAAAAATGGAGGGACGCGTTCGCTGCGTCCGGAGTTTTGCAATTGACTCAAAGAACTTGCGTTAAATTCGGCCTATTTTTCCGCAGTTTGAAAGAGGACGGATTTTATAATCCCCTTTTTGTCGTCTTTTTCGACTTGCCAGATAATTGTGCGGTTTATTTTTATTTCGCCGTGATTTGAAGAAAAGGAGAGGAGTTGTTTTTTTATATCCTCCGTGATTTTGCCTCCAATCTTCAATTCGTCGGAAAGGTGTTTTTCGTTGTCCATAAAAACTATGTTCTCGTCTTCATCAAAAATAATCATTCCCACGTTGGTGTGCTCGAAGACTTCATGGACTCTTCCGAGTATTTCTTTTACGGATTCGATCTGTTGAGAGAATTCTTTGGTTTTTTCATTGACAATCTCGTTTATCTCCTTTCTATAGACGCTGTCGAGATAATCAACGAGTTTTTGCCTGTCTTTCGCGTCCGGCAAATTGTGTTCCAATATTTCCTTCACTTTCTCCGACGCCGGCAGAGGCTTTTTCGCGTCTTTTTTGATCTTCTTCCTTCCGACATTTTTTTCAAGATTTTGGAGTAGTTCGTCCTCGCTCAGCCCTTTGTCGCGCATTAACGCCTTCATTCTGTCGAGTATTTTTTCGGCGGAGCCGGTTCCGGCGGACAACTCCTTCATCATTGTTTCAGCCGCCTTGAGGGATTTTTCGTTGTTCAGGAATTCTCCTATGACTTTTTCAGCCTTTGCCTTCTCGGTGTATGAGGCTACGACATCCGTTATCCGTTTTATGAAATGAATAGAGTCTTTTGACGACAATTTTTTTGATTTTCTCGTCAGTTCCCGTTCAAGCGAAAGCATGGCTTCGGAGATGGTTTTATTTTCCGCGCTTTCGGAAGAATCGGCGCCTGAAATGTTTTCCGACACGAGCTGTATGTTTTTTAGGAGAGACTCTATCACCGCCTCGCTGTCAAAATTCTGGCCTATCCCGATATGTTCGATAAAATCAATAATTTGCCGGGCAAGCCCCTCCGGATTATTTTTTATTTCGTTCAGAAATTCTTTTGTGTTGCCCGACTGTTCAATCATTTTTTCCGCGAAATATTTGATTATCTCCTTGTTCCCGAGAGCGGCGCCGGTTTTCCCTGAATATACTTCAGTTTTTTTGACGATCTTTTCGTCTTCGCTTATCACCCTGTAGACGGTGGTGTTGAATTCTATGTCCTTGATATTTTCTTTTTCGGCGATTGCCGCGATGCCGCCGTGCTCAACGACATCTTTCGTATCCTGGCAGAAAAGTTCAAAAAATCTTCTAAATTTATCGAAGCCGCATTTCGATTTAAACTTGATGCTGTGGATAAGAAGAGATTCAAAATGTTTTGCGAATTTCGCAACGGCGGGATTTCTTTCCTCCACCGGCATCCCGAAAAAAAGCAGTTTTCCGTTGGCAAGCGATATGCTCACATCCCCGAATTTTTTGAAAACAGGCAGGAGTTCATTCCATGCGATCTGCATTTGTTTTTCGGATACGGGATGGTGCGGCGGGTATATAGCGAGCTGGGAATAGGTGAGACAAAGGTTCTTGACGAACAAGATGACATCGTCAACCGACGCGGACGGCGCCGCCGTCCCAACTGGTTTTATTTCAGTGTCCGGCACAGACTTCCACCCCATTGATAAATGAAACGGTTTTGCGATTTTCGCAAAAATCTTTTTACGGAGTCGTTTTCTTTTTCGCCGGGGAAGATGGCGCTGTTTTTGCGCCTGCCTTTGTCGTTGGAACGGGCTTGACAGTTTTGGCTTTGTCCTCCGCGGCTTTTTTTCTGATATAACCGGTAACAAGCTCTAATCTCTGCTTTAACTGGGTGTTGTCCAATTTCAGTCCTTCGACATCTTCCCTCATTCTTATGACCTCGGAAAGGGCAGTTTCAATTTTTTGGTTTTGCTGTTCTTCAACGGCCTTGTCTTCGCAACCTGTCATCAACCCGACGGCAAGAATCGGGAGAGACAGCGCTAAAATTTTTCTCATCTGAGCGACCTCATTTTTTTTTAAACTGATTTGATTATTTTAACTGCGGCATAAAAACTCCAGAAACCTAACACAACAAATAAAATATGCAAATAAAACCAAAAGAGAAGCTCTGAAGCTCGAGAGCGCGAAAGATTGAGAGTGTCAAAGTATCAAAGTGTCAGAGTGTCAGAGCGTCAAAGTTTTAAATATAAGAGCCAATTGCAAAAGTCAAAACCAGCGCCGATGAAGGAGATTGTGAAATTCAGACGAGCCACAAAACC
>JAGVIF010000125.1 GCA_020056205.1 Lentisphaeria bacterium
CTTGTTTTCTCGGAAAGGAGTATAAGCCGACCTTAGCAAATGTCAAATGCAAGAACTGACCCCGACCCCTGCCCCCTCGACCCCTGCTAATACTTGGAGTCAATGATAGGACAAGGAAAGTCGTCGGGCTTTCGGACGATGAACTCACAAACTATCCTGACCGGATTTCAAACATCATCTACGACAACTGTTGTCCTCCCGTAATCCCTGAGGTTTTCTCACAGAAGAGTTGCAGTTTTTGACGATATAGTCGAAATAACTTCTCCCGGCTCAATGCCCGGCTCGCTTTCTCTCAATGACATAGGAACAGGACGCTCCGAAATCAGAAACAAGGTAATCGCAAGGGTTTTCAAGGAAATAGGACTAATCGAGCAATGGGGAACAGGAATCAACAAAATAATCCGCCTTTGCGCTGGGAAAAATCTGAAACCTCCTGAATTCAAGGAACACGGCAGTTTCTTCCAAGTAAGCTTCCACAAGGCGGAAACTCCAATCAGCGGAATATCCGAGGAATTAAATGAGGGATTAAGTGAGGGATTAAATTCACTTTACCTTGCAATTCGTAAAAATCCCGGAATAAGAGCAAAAGATATTCAGCAAATCCTTGAACAAAGGCCTATCAAAACCATTGAAAGGCAAATAATGGAACTGATTAAAAAGAAACTGATCGAACGCCGCGGAAGCCGCAAGACCGGCGGCTATTTCGCAAAGTAGGACGGACTTGAGTCCGTCAACGGAAATGTCGGGCTGGAAAACACGGCTTACTCAACATGAAAATTTCCAAAAAATCAATTTTGATATTCGTTTCAGGATTTGCATTCGCCGTGCTCGTAGGCATTGCTGTATTCATTTTCCTTTGCTTGGATCATGTCAAGAAATACGGGCTGATGTTCGCTCCAGAAGTACATACCGATCAAAAAGTCAGAGAATCTTTCCGTGACGGAAGACACAGAAATGGCCTGCCAGATATTCCTCCAACGGCAAATAAGCTCCTATATATTCAAAGTGGCGGTATCGATCCTACTTATTACACGGGTTTTTCTGCGTCAAAAGAAAATTGTGAAAAATTCATTAAAGATTTTTTACGTGAACACACAACTTTGGAAAAAAAGACCTTTTCAATTCCATTAACCAAGGATTCAGGCTTCCCGTCCACGTCATTTTCTCTTAAATGGGATGAATTCACGCCCCATCTTTAAATCTGAGAATTTATATAATCACTTATACTATCTGAACTGCTTGACTTAGTCCAAGCCTTAGCCTATACTACACTCTATAAGGCTCAAAAGGAGTATTTTATGCAGACGGTGAACATACATTATGCGAAGACGCATCTCTCCAGACTGCTTGCGAAAGTCGCAATAGGGGAGGAGGTGATCATTGCGAAATCCGGGAAGCCTATGGCGAAGCTCTCAAGAGTGCATTCTTCGAAAAAGCGTGTGGGGGGGTTCGCCAAAGGACAGATAAAAATGTCCAAGGATTTCAACGATGAGGAATTGATAAGGGTCGATTAAAAATGCGTTACGCGATAATATCCGACATTCACGCGAACAGACAGGCGCTCAATGTTGTCCTGATGGACATCAAGAGCATCGGTGTTGACAGCGTGATTTGTCTTGGCGATATTATAGGCTACGGTCCCAGCCCGGCAGAGACTCTTGAAAAAACTTACAGGGAATCTCATCATTTTGTGCTTGGCAATCATGATGCTGTTATTTCAGGGCAACTTTCCGCCGACAATTTCAATGACAACGCGAAAAAACTGATAGAATGGACGTGCTCGCAGCTTGACAAAAAGGCGGGGGATTTTTTCAGTTCTCTGCCTCTTCAAATTAAAGGAGAAAAATTCCGTTGCGCGCACGGCAATTTCTCAAGTTCCGGGACATTCGGCTACATCATTGAGGATGACGAAGCAAGACTGGAATTTCAGAGTTGCTCAGAACAGCTTCTTTTTGTGGGGCACAGCCACATGCCGGGAATTTTCGTCTCCGGCAAAAGCGGGATAGTTCACTGGATAGAGGCAGGCGACTTCGGCGTCGAGGAGGGCAAAAGATATATCGTCAATGTGGGTTCAGTCGGACAGCCGCGCGACACGGACATGAGAGCGTCGTACTGCATTTTCGATGTTGAAAAGGGCGATGTTCTTTTCCGCAGAATTCCTTTTGACATTGATGCCTACCGCGAGGATCAAAGGAAAAATAAAATTCCAGAAAAAAGCAGTTATTTTATTGAGCTCTATCTTACAAACGTAGAAAAACCTCTTCGTGAAACTATTGGCTTCAAGGCGTTAAGCCCCGAGAACGCGGTGAAAGCGGTGTCCGAGGTTAAGGATCTTAAAACCGCAGTTGAAAATCTCAGAAGAGCGAGGGTTATTCTCCTAATCTGTATTGTCATTCTTGCCTGCGCCGTAACCGCATCATTATATTTTTATAGAAAGGCTGAAAAGGAGAAAGCTATTATCGCCCAGGCCGCTGAAAAAACAACACAAGAACTCAAAGATGAAATCGTCAAAGCGGGAGAAAAATTAGTTACAACTACTTACAAATCAGAGGCTTACACTCAGTTTGACCCTCCGATGGCAAGCGAATCTGAAATTATCAGCGCTCCCAGCATATCAGGAGAAATAAATAAGGGCAATCCTCTCAAAAACTGGAAAATTGAAGTTTCCGTCCCCGACAAACAAAAAATATCCACCGAATTTTACAGCGACAAAAAATACAAGGATATTCCGATCTTTAGAATCCGCTCTGACACCACGGACGACTTGACAATCAGCTTTTTGCCGGTAAAAGCCAAAGCCGGAATGATATTCTCCGCCTCCGCTCAATTCAAGAAAAACAGCCTTTCAGCAGGACACATCGCGCTCCAGCTTGTACTCGAAAAAAAAGACGGCACTGCTCTTGTCTTAGAACAAAATATTCCAAATGAAATAAGAGACAGCGGCAACTGGACAAGAAGGACATCGGTTACTTTGAGCAAGGATAAGGCTCTGCGCGAAGACGGCTTGCTGTATTTTGTGATTAAAGGCAATTTCCAGGGAGAAATTCTCGTCAGAAACTTTAGTTTGATTGAAAAAAAATGAGGAATATCCAAAGAAAAGCAAAATGAAAGAAAGACCCAACATTGTTCTCATATGCGCTGATCAGTGGAGGGGCGACTGCCTGAGCATTGACGGCCACCCCGCAGTACATACGCCTTATCTGGATCAAATGGCGCTTGGCGGATGCCGTTTCACCTCGGCATATTCGTCCGTGCCGTCGTGCATTGCCGCAAGGGCCGCGCTTTTCACAGGACTTTCGCAGCGGACACATGGCCGCGTCGGATACAGGGACGGCGTGGAATGGAACTATGACACCACTCTTGCCGGAGAGTTCACAAGACACGGCTACCAGACCCAAGCAATTGGAAAGATGCACGTGTATCCCGAACGCAAACAGCTCGGATTCCAGAATGTCATCCTCCACGACGGGCACTTGCACTTCCCGAGAAGACAATCCCACCGGCATCTGGATATTTATGACGACTATATCCCGTGGCTCCGTGAAAAACTGGGGGATCCTTCGGCGGAATACTTCGACCACGGACTCAACTGCAATTCGTTTGCCGTACGCCCCTGGGACAAGGATGAGAATCTCCATCCCACAAACTTCATCGTGTCGCAGGGAATAGATTTTCTGCGTCGGCGCGACCCGACAAAACCATTCTTCCTATATCTCTCATTCCATCGTCCGCATCCCCCATTGGATCCTCCGGACTGGGCTCTCCGGCAGTATCTCGGCATGGAACTTCCATCTCCGCCAGTTGGCGATTGGAACAAGATATGGGAGAAACTCGACAACAAATGGGATCCGGCATTGACCCGCGGAAAAATACGCCCTGACATCCTCAGGCGCGCCCAGGCGGGGTATTACGGGCTGATAACCCATATTGACCATCAGATAAACAGATTCATGGAATCACTCGATGATTGGGGGCTCGACAATACATGGGTATGCTTCACCTCCGACCACGGCGAACTGCTCGGCGACCATCACCTTTTCCGGAAAGTCTTTCCTTACGAGGGATCATCAAGAATCCCGCTTATCCTTAAATGGCCGGCCGGAAACAATTCAATAAAGAATGGCTCCGTTTTCAAACAGGTCGCTGAACTGCGGGATGTTATGCCGACGCTTTTGGAGTGCGCCGGACTGCCCATTCCGGAATCCGTAGAAGGAAAAAGCCTTCTTCCCGCCGCACAGGGCAAAAACATGAACTGGCGCGAATATATCCACGGGGAGCACCAATATTATGGAATGACTCCGCACTGGCTCACGGATGGAAAAGAAAAATACATCTGGTGTTCGGACACGGGGATCGAACAGCTCTTCGACCTCGAAAACGACCCACAGGAACTGCGCGATCTTGCGGCATCGGGGGAAAAACCGGACAGGGTGGCGTTCTGGCGCTCGAAACTTGTCGGAGAACTGACTGGCAGAGAGGAGGGCTTTGTCGAGAACGGCGCTCTCAAACCAGGGCAACAGCCCAAAACCTGCCTAAACCACATTCTTCCGAAATAGTCAACCCGTGTACAACTTCAGACGTATAAGTTCAGTAAACCCTGCCTGCCTGTGGGTGCCCGCGCGCACAGGCAGGCAGGGTTCGGTGAATATTTACTCATCCTATTACTTTACTTCTATGGCTGTGTGGATGTTTCCGAAGTGGGCGCTTACCTGGATTCCGGCAATGGAGTTTTTTATTTTTCAACGGTTTCTTTTGCTATTAAAATGCCTTCCATTCGTTGGTCATCTTTCTTCTGGAATTTTGACATTCTCCGAAGAATTTCGTCGGGAACTATCACACCCGGAACTTCATTTTTCATGAATTCGGCGTTGCGCGCGCTTGCCAGCGGCCAGACTCTGGCGACGACAGGGATATTGAAGCCCTGTATTTTTTCGAGAAAGGCAAAAAGCAGTTCTACGGCGAAAACCGGCTGTGTGATGAGGAGAACTCAGCGCCGGCGTTAAGATATTCGCTGTGAATATCTTCTACGACTTTCGGCGCGGAAAGGCACAGTTCCTCGAAACAGGTGTTCACAAAATAATTTCTCTTGTAAATTTCCGTTCCTATTCCGCCGTCAAAAACTAATATTTTTTCCCTAAGCAGCGCTTTTATATTTTTCAATTAAACCCCTTTTCTTAACTACGAAACACACGAATTACACGAAAAGTTTTTAGATTTTAAAACCCACGCTAAAGTCGAAGATCCCGA
>JAGVIF010000246.1 GCA_020056205.1 Lentisphaeria bacterium
AGACCGCCGCGGGTATTGCCCCTGCCAGAAATACTTGCGAGCCCTCCGATGGCATCTGCAACGGCGCGGTTTATGACTTTTGCAACTGGCTCTTATGTTTGGGTTATTTTCCGTAAGTGAATTAATAATCCTTCCTGCTCATCCATGTTAAATCAAGTGTCCGTGTTGGATTTGCCAACTGATTTATATTAGCTGTGCTTGGCGCACTCATTGTGCCGCCTCCGCTTTTTGTTTTTTGAACGGATGTTCCTTTTGATGCGCAAGCTGTTTTATGCTGTAACATGTTGATGTTAAACGCTTTTCCTTCTGTTTTGTAATTTCACTTTAGTGTCTGCCTTCTCCTCTACGTTTGGAACGACCTCTGGTGGTTTAACGCCTGCCAAATCGAAAAGTTTTTTGATCATCCTCCTTGGTTCGGGCACCATGGAAAACGACACCTTGCCGTTAATTATGACATCCGTCGCGCAGAGGGAACTCAACTGCGCTATCCCCTCGCCAACAGTAAGGTCGAGAGAACTCCAGCGCCTTGACAGCTCCCTGACTATCTGGTAGGCAAGCATCACCACCAGCACATGGCCTTTCGTGCGGCCGCCGTCGCGCAGGTAAATCGGACGCATTTCCAGTTCGACCGTTTTGCTCGTGCGGAATGCCTGTTCCACAAAAGCCAGATCCTTGTATCTGTCGTGAATCACATTTTTGTCCGCCATTTCGGGGGGAAGATCGGTCTTCAACGCGTAGCAACCGTCAAGTTTGGATGCCTCCTCCAGTTTTTCGTTGTTGATTTTAACTTTGACGGTTGCTGATTTGATAAGCGCGTTCATCCAGCCGCTCATTTTTAATCGCTTTATCAGCGAGTTTACTTTTTTCATGGCCGTCGCGGGCTTGGACTTCGGGTGTGCCGCGAGATACGCGTTCATTTTGCGAATTTCGCATTCGACTCTTTCGATTTTATTTTTTCTGTTCTCGCTGATCTCGCTGGCTCTGAAAGGATTGCGACGGCAGACATATCGTTCACCGGCATTGGTGATTATCTCCGAGACACTCTCGTCAAACAGTTCCATTTCGTTTTTGTGCTGTAACGCAAGCGACAGCGCGTCCAGTTCCTTTTTCGGCCAATGAGTCAGGTTCAGGATGGTGTGATGGCGGTTTTTGCCGTTCTCGCGATAACTGTCGCGTAGCAGAATTCTCTCGTATTTGCCGGTCTTGCATCTGTCTATGTGCATTTTCACTCCTTTTCAGGGCCATAATTAGCCTTAGTGTCTTAACTTTTAGGGGTAAAACAAGGTTAATATGTTTACTATCAATTACTTACAGCTTTTAGTGTCCGGAAGACCCGATATAGGTAATGTTGATATTCAGACACGAAAATTCAAAAAAATATCACGTAGCTTGCGACATCCCTGGCGCAAAGGGCAATTTCCAATCTTGTTTCTTGCGCTCGGAGATCGCAAACTACTGTCGCACAAACTAGTTTCAGAAAGGCTAGTGGGAGTAAGTATTCACCGAAAGGACGGGGTTCGGCGAAAATGCCATGCTTCGCAAATTCAGGGACTCGGAATTTACAAGATAATGCGGTTTTTTTACAATGTTCCGTTTCTTGAATTTCCAATCGAAAAAGATATAGTCCGGTTGAGTCTATTGTAAAAGGTCATAAATATTTTAACAAAAACAAAGGAGAAGGAGAAAAAATGAAAACACTGGCCAAAACGTTGTTAGCCGCAGTCATGGGGTGCTCTATGATGGCAATTTCATTCGGAGCTGACGAGGAAAATCTGCTAAAAAATGGAAGTTTCCAGCCGGATGATAAAGGTCGTCCCGCGTTCTGGGAACTGGGGGGGCCTGAAGAGTTCTCTATTGTCACGGACAATCTTCCGGCCGGAAGCGAGAGGGCGATAAAGACGACAGTCAAAGGGCCGCGTGAGAACTACGGTTCAATCCTGCAGGATGTTAAAGGACTCAAGCCAAATACCGCCTACGTATTGGAGGGTAAGGTCAAGGCAAGCGTGGCGAAAACCGCATTTTTTATGCTAAAAATCTATAACACCGGGAAGGAATCCCGTCTTGAGAGCAAATATAATGAAGGAACAGAATGGGAACCGATCAACCTTGAATTCACCACAGGTGACGCCACGAATATCAGTGTGCTTTGCCGCTTTCTCAGAGAGGCGCCGGAGAATACCGTTTTATTCGCCGATATAAAACTTGGCGAAAAAAAGTAGGCTCTTTCTCAAATCGAGTGGGTCGTATGAATATCCAATATCCAACACGGAATATCCAATAACGAAGGAAAGAAAATTTGACTTGCAGGAACGTTTCGTCGGCTATGCCGTGGAG
>JAGVIF010000062.1 GCA_020056205.1 Lentisphaeria bacterium
CCTATACGACTTATTCGATAATTGAATTGGCAATCGGGAATTGGAAATAAAAAAAGATTCTGTGTCTCTGCGGCGAAGAATTTGGAAATCGACAATCTGAAATCTGAAATCTGCAATCAATCCCGCCCCCGATAAAACTGTTTTGGGGAGCAATGGTCCAATATTCAACACAGAACATCTATGGTTTCTCTCTTAATACAAATTGTCATTGTAATATTTTTCGCTTTGTGCTCGGCCTTTTTTTCCGGTTCGGAAACGGCGCTTTTTTCCCTAAGCCGGGCGAGGCTGCTGGATTACAGAGCGCAGACGAAATCATGCAGGCGGCAGATTGTCGCCCTCATGGACGATTACAACAGGACGTTGACCGCGTTAGTTCTCGGCAACATGTTTGTCAACACCGGCATATCAATCATAATGAACGGCATAATCGGCCGTTTCAATGCTGGCCCAGCGTTGACGCTTTTTATCTCCCTCTTTGTTTCGTTGGTGATTCTTTTGATATGCGGCGAGGTTACTCCGAAGACATTGGCCATACTCAACGCCGAAAAAGTTTCTGATTTTATCGCGCCAATTCTGTGGTATTACAGATTGTCCATCATGCCCCTGGTTTTGACAATTGAAAAAATCCATTCGGCATTGTGGAAAATAGTTGGCAGAAAAACACAACGCCCGCTGAGCCACGACGAATATTACGCTTTCGCCGAGATGGCGAGAGATGTCGAAGCGTTCAGCGAACACGAGCACACGCTGCTTAAAAACATTCTGGAATTGAGTGAATTGGAGGCATTGTTTCTTGCAAGAAGCAGGCCGGAGATACATTGCGTGAATTGCGATATGTCTCAAGGGGAAGTTGCCAAGGCGATAAGAATGAGCCGGCAGAAATTTCTGCCGGTGATAAAAAAATCCATAGACGACACGGTGTCCATTTTATCCGCGAGAGATTTCATGAGAATTCCGTTTGAAAAACGCACCGAATGGAGCACACAGAACTGTGTTTTTGACGCGGTTTTTGTACCGGAGAGAGCTGTTTTACAGAACGCCCTTTCGGTTTTTATACACAAGAAGATACCGGCGGCGTTGACGATTGATAAATTTGGATATATCACCGGAATGCTGTGCAAAAAAAACATATACGAGACGATACTCGGCGACATCAGGGAGGAGTTTGAAAAACCGGAGCGAAAAATTAAAAACAATGAGAATGAGACGGAAATAGGGCGGTTGAGCGGGACGGAGGATGAATTATGATTTACATATTGCTCACCATCTTCTTTATTTGTTCCCAAAGTTTTTTCAGCGGCATGGAAACTGGTTTCGTATCAGCTCTGAAGCCGCGGATTAGACAGGGGGTAGAAAAAGGAGAAAGGGGGGCGAAAACACTGTTGTTTTTTATTAACAGGCCCGGAGTAATGCTCGCCACGACGCTTCTCGGAACGAATATATGCCTAGTTTGTTCTTCAAACATGGCGAAGGAAGCCGCTGCATCTTTTGGTTTTGAAAGTCCGAAGGCTTTTTTGGCGACAACGATCATAATGTCTTTAATTCTGATGAACGCCGAAATACTCCCGAAAGACTGGTTCAGGCAATCCCCTTATCGGCGGTGCCGCCGCTTCATAGGCGTCTTTAAAATCATTTATTTTATTCTCTATATTCCATCGCATATTCTTTCCGCATACACCCGTTATGTGAATAATTTTGTGAGCGGAAAGAAGGATGACAAACAGGACGCTAGAATAATAATAAGAAAAGATTTCCTCCTCCTGCTGAGGGAAAGCGAAAAGGCGGGGGCGATGAACGCAAACATTGCCGGAGTAATAGACAATGCCCTTTGCCTGCACGTCACGAAAGTGTCGGGCCTCATGATCAAAAGGGAAAATGTATTTGAGATATCATCGGATATGACGCTAAGAGAGGCGTTCGATTTCTGCCAGATTAAGAAGGTGTCGCGAACTCCGGTGAAACACTCCGGAAAAGGGGACAGCAGGTGGATTGGATTTTTTAGCATATATGACCTAATCTTCAATGTGGACGAATCACGGTGGGAAAAAATGAGGGTTTCGGAATGTATGAGGCCAATACCGGAAATATCCTTGTTCGACAAAGTGGACAATGTCTTTGAGATTTCAAAGGACGGAGCTTCCCCGATTCTTGCAGTTTTTGATCCAGGCAAACCGGGCATTCACAACGGAATTATAAGCGTATTTGCTATTTCAGAAAAGCTCTTCGGATTTTGAATTTTTCGTCAGCCAATGTATAGTAGCCGCCCGTTTTTTCTCTTGCCCGATGGTGTAACGGTAGCACAACTGACTCTGGATCAGTTTGTCCAGGTTCAAATCCTGGTCGGGCAGCCAAACTCGTTTTAACCTAAGAGTTCAGTAAAGGTATAATTTCAGCAACCCCCTGCGGGCCGAGTCGCAGCCGCAGGCGTTAGACATCAAAGCAACATGAAACAAATTCTTAAAAGTGACAAATGGATTGGCTATGCAGCATTGGCATGCGCCGCACTGGTCGCTATTACACAGAAAATTGTTCTTGTTTCTGGATTTGTCCATGTTGTCCATGTCATGTTTATTGTGTGTTTCGGGGTATTTGGATTATACTGCGGGGTGCGGGGCATATTTGTTGGCGGACGGTTGAGTCGTATATGCGCGGGATTTTCTATGCTTTTTTGGGCGTGGTTGATTTACACCATTATAGTTGTACTCATGCCAGTAAAAATGGTATGACGATTTCTAACAAAACAGATGCATCCAATTCGGCGCAACGCTTGAGCGTTCGACCAGCTTCAACCACGATACCTGGCTTATCTGATGAATCAGCCGCATTTGAACGGCATTTGCGCCGGGGCTGTTTTCTTCAGCGGTGAATAAGGCTATGCGGGCGGGACCGCGTTCACCCGGCATCACATTTACAATATTTTTGCCATA
>JAGVIF010000164.1 GCA_020056205.1 Lentisphaeria bacterium
GTGTGCTCTTCCGATCTGGATATTTGTCATCCTTATATTATTCCTTCTGCTCGGCGATTTCAGAGCTTCAATGATTGTTGCCATTTCCGTTCCCATAGCCGCGCTTGCTACTTTTATATTTATGAACCAATTTGACATCACGGCGAATCTCATGAGTTTGGGAGGCCTTGCCATAGCCATAGGAATGCTCGTTGATTCATCTATTGTGGTGACTGAAAACATCCAAAGACATATTACAGAAAAAAGGAACTATGATGCCCCTCTGCGCGAAAAGGTACTTGTCGCATCCGTCGAAGTGGCAAAGCCCGTGATCTTTTCAGTTCTTATAGTAGTTGTCGTTTTTTTTCCACTCTTCACGCTTGAGGGAATGGGGGGGAAGATGTTCAAGCCCCTTGCAATGACGCTTTGCCTTGCAATGATTTCTGCCCTTATCGTGTCTATGACGGTAGTTCCAGTTTTATCCTCATTTCTGATAAAGCCCGGAAAAGAGAGTGGAGATAACTTCTTTCTCAAAACGATAAATTTTCTTTATCTGCCCTTGCTTCACTTGGCTGTCAGGCGAAAAAGACTTACGGCCTTTCTGGCGTTGATGCTTTTCATATCCTCTCTTTTCATTATCCCGTTCATAGGAACTGAATTTTTGCCGAAACTTGACGAAGGAGCCCTGGCAATCAACGTGGTCAGGCTTCCTTCGGCATCTTTGAACGGATCAGTGGAATTTGGAACTTATATTGAAAAACAGTTGCTTAAATTTTCGGAAGTGAAAACTGTGGTCACCAAAACGGGGCGCGCCGAAATCTCAGAGGATCCCATGGGTCCCGAACAAAACGACATTATTATAATGCTGCATCCCCAGTCAGAATGGAAAAGCGGAAGGACTAAGGACGAGCTTGTTTCTGAAATGCAGAAGGAACTTAGTGCGGTTCCGGGCATCAAGGCGTCGTTTTCACAACCAATAGCCCTACGGGTAAACGAACTTATATCCGGGGTAAAAAGCGATCTTGCCATAAAAATATTCGGTACTGATCTTGAAATCCTGAAGGAAAAGGGAAATCAAATAGTATCCGCCATCGGAAAAATAAAGGGAGCTGAAGGTGCAAGGGTTGAGCAGGTTTCCGGTTTTGCTCAGATAGAAATCAGATCAGACAGGAAAACTATGGCTCGTTACGGAATAAATCAGGAGGATATAAACCAGATAGTCGAAACAGCGATAGGAGGAAAGGCGGCGACCATCATAGTAGAAGGGGAGATGCGTTTTGATGCAGTGGTCAGATTCCCTGAAAAATACCGCAATGATATAGAGTCCATAAGAAGAATTGCCTTGCACGCGCCGGAAGGACATACCGTCCAGCTTCATCAGATTGCAGAGATTGTTGAAACAGAGGCGCCTGCACAGATAAGCCGTGAGAACGGAATGCGCAGAGTCGCGGTCGAATGCAATATAATATCCCGTGACACCGGATCTTTTGTCGAAGAAGTGCGCGAAAAGATAAAGCCCCTAATATCTGATCTGCCTCCGGGATATTTCATTCAACTTGGCGGGCAGTTTGAAAATCAGCAACGGGCTATGAGCAGGCTTTCAATAGTTGTTCCTTTTTCTATATCCCTAATTTTCCTTATGCTTTTCATCGCATTCAGATCTCTGCAAAATGCGTTGCTCGTAATCGCCAATCTCCCCTTTGCTTTGATAGGGGGAATTCTCGTGCTTTATATTTCCGGCGCTAATCTCAGCGTCCCGGCAGTTGTAGGATTTATAACGTTGTTCGGAACAGCTGTTGGAAATGGAATTCTTCTTGTTTCCTTTTTCAATCAGCTAAGAGAGGAGGGAATGGATGTCGTCGGCGCAGTATTTAAAGGATGCGAACTCAGGTTAAGACCTATTCTTATGACTACCCTTACGACGTTGCTGGGACTCATTCCCATGCTTTATTCTCAGGGGAGCGGCTCGGAAATCCAGAGACCCCTTGCCCTTGTCGTCATAGGCGGCCTTGTCTCTTGTCTCTTTCTGAGTCTTTTTGTTCTTCCGGCTATTTACTGTCTGCTTGAAAAAAATCGCGTTGATATTAATATTAAGACCTGAAATAGCGA
>JAGVIF010000196.1 GCA_020056205.1 Lentisphaeria bacterium
AAATCCTCCTTTGAAACTTCACCACCGATGAACACCGATGAACACCGATTTTATCAATTTAGTTTCATTTTGATAAAACTGCGCAAAGCGCAGTAGGACGCTGACTTCTGATTAAAAACCATAGAACCTTAAAACAAAGACACTAACGATGTCCCGCAAAAAACAATCATTTAAAATTATAGTAGAGTTTCTTCTGTTTTTATTTGTGGAGAAGATCATTTTAGCGCTGCCGCTTTCCGTAGCGTCGTTGCTTGGGATTTTTCTCGCGAAAATCGTATATCTCTTCGACATCAGGCATCGGAGAAGAACGATAAGCCATATTCAGCACGCAGGGGTCGCAAGCGATGAAAACGCCGCCAAAGCTCTCGCGCGAAAAAATTTCCGTCATTTCGGGCTCGCTATAGTTGAAATAATAAAGTCGCCGCAAGTCTTTAAAACTGAAGAAGAAGTAAGAAAGCGGATTTCGATTTCCGGTTCAAAATCGTCCGAAGACCTTTTTTTCGGACGCGGAAAGGCCGTTCAGGTGATAGCCGTAACAGCTCATTTTGGAAACTGGGAAATAGCGGGGATAGGATATTGCTGTCTTTCAGGGAGAGAAATGTTGTCGGTTATGAGAGATTTTGACAACCCGCTTATTGAGAGGGCGTTTGTCCGCAGGAGACAGGGGTTCGGGCATTCGCTTGTTTCAAAAGACGGGGCAGTGAAGGCAACGATAAAAGCGGTGAAAGACGGTAAATCAATTTGTTTCATAGCGGACCAACATGCGGGGGGGCGCTACGGTGTGGAAATTTCATTTTTCGGACATCCGGCAAAGGCGCACAATTCACCGGCTATACTACATCTAATAACCGGTCTCCCTATTCTTGTCGGCGTATCAAAAAGAATTGCCCCGATGACGTATGAGTTTCAGCTCGCGGAGCCGATAATTCTGAAAGACAAAAACAGGCCGGCGATAGACATTGTCCAGGAATATTCAAGCAAACTTGAATCGCTTATCTCTAAGGCGCCGGAACAGTGGCTGTGGGCGCATAGACGCTGGCTTGATATAAACCGGAAAAGAACTTGATTTTGCGCCTTGTTGAGATATTCTTATCGTTCGGGATTCTGATTCAGAGGTATAAGTTCAGTAAACCCTGCCTGCCTGTGCGGCCCGCACGCACAGACAGGCGGGGTTCGGTGAATATTTACGGCTCCGGCGACTGACTTTTCTGAGAAAAGCGTTTGAAAAAATGTTAAATCATGCCACTTTATGCTCTGCTATACGTAAACAAAGGCAGTTCGGATTATGGAATATGCTATTGAAGCTGAGAATTTGGGCAAGACCTACGGGACTTTATTTTGGAAACAAAAGAAACCCGCCCTTAACGATCTCAATCTACAGATCCCCGCCGGTATAATATACGGATTCCTTGGTCCAAATGGAGCCGGAAAGACGACCACGATAAAACTTATCATGGATCTTATACGTCCGACCACCGGCAAAGTTCTTCTTTTTGGGAAGCCTCCCGATGATATTGAAATAAAACACATGATGGGGTTCCTGCCGGACTACCCCGCATTCAGTTCCTATCTCACCGCGTATGAATTCCTCACGATATGCTCGAAATTGCTAAAAATACCGCCGCTTGAGAGGAGGGACAGGATAGATGAGGTTCTGCAAACGGTGAATATGGCGAAGCACACGAATTCGAAACTTGGCGGTTTTTCAAGAGGAATGACTCAAAGAATAGGGATAGCTCAGGCTATACTCAACAAGCCAAAATTGCTCATCCTTGACGAGCCGCTCACCGGCCTAGACCCGCATGGGCGGCAGGAACTCATGGAAATAATTGCCGCCCAGAAGAGAAAAGGGACAAATGTATTTTTCTCCAGCCACATACTATATGACGTGGAAAAAATCTGCGATTACGTCGGGATTCTCAATGAGGGAGAACTTCTCTGTTCCGGCCCGATAGAAACGCTTCTTTCTGAAACCGGAGCCAGAGTCCACGTCAAACACGGAGAGCACGAAGTGGCAAAAATGCTGATGGAAGACGCGACCGGAAGCATTAAATTGCCTGACGGCAGTTGGGATTTTGTCTTCCCCGCTAAAAATGATCTAAAAAACAAACTTGAGGATATATCTAAAAAGCACCCGAATTCCCTGACTTTAACCCCTGCCCGCGAAAAACTTGAAGATTTTTTCTTCCGAAAGATTGAAAATGCAAGACAGATAATGTAGATTGATCGCGTTCTATCACGTTCTTTACATAAATAACAGAAAAAACGGAGGAAACAATGACTGAAATAATGGCCATTGCCAGCAGTACCTGGCGGCGAACATTCAGGATGAAGTCGGTATACTTCCTGGTGTTCTGTGTAATCGTTCTAATCGCAAGCGCATACAATTACGATGTGCTGTCAATCGGGAGGAATAAGGAGCTTATGATGAATGTTTCGCTCTTCCTGAACACGATAGCCGCCGTAATCGTCGCTATCTCCCTGACCTTCGAAATCCCGAAGGAATTGAGCTCAGGAGTGGCGTCAACGCTCCTCTCCAAGCCTCTCGGAAGAACTCAGTATTTGATCGGGAAGCTGATTGGGACAATAATAACCGGGTTGGTTATAACAGGGTTTATAACAGTAGGCTTTATGTTTGTTTTTAACATGTTTTTCGAGAAGGTTCCGGTATCTATGCTGCAAGGACATCTGATGGTGATGGCGTCACTCATTCCGATGTCGGCGATAGCCCTGTTCTTCTCGGTGCTGTTGCCCGAGTCTGTGGCCACAATAGCCGCGACGCTCGCAATAGCCTTTTCCTTCATGGGAACAAAATTACATAACATCAAATATGTCTACGGCGGAATAATCCCTGATTTAAATCTTCTCGACGTAAGAGCCGAGGCCGTGTGGGGAACAAACGTAGACGAAATGTATATGCTCATGGCCCTCGTGTGGGGCATTGCGTTCAGCGTCTTCGCATCGTCGGTGGCAAGCGTTGTATTCGGATATAAAGATCTCAAATAAGGAGTAAAAACAATGAAAAAGAAAACACTTCTAACACATCTGATAGTTATAGTTGTCAGTATCATAGTTGCCGGAGGGCTTGCTTCGGACCTTGCCAAGAAGCAGGGAAAAATATGCGTTTCAAAGGGGATGGAAGACAGTAAAAATTTTCTCGGATTGAACCGTTTTGCGGCGGACGTGCAGTGGATGCTTTTCATTCAATACTGCGGTTCCATAAACACGGTCAACGCTGAAAACGCTCCGATAATATACGAAAAATTGGATTCTATCCTGAGAAAAAATCCGGATTTTGAGCAGGCTTATGAAATGGGAGCGTTGATGCTTTCCGTGGAAGCCCCAAAAAAGGCTATCGACATCTTGTCAAGGGCGTGTGAAAACCCGAGACTTTCCAGGAGCTGGAAACTTCCATTTCTTGCTGGTTTCATAAGTTCTCATCACATGAAAGAGAAAGATTACGCTCAAGCCGAAAGATTCTTTAAGATGGCATGCGATATGTCATCTCCGCCGGAACCCTACGTGCTCTCAGCGTTGATAAGAGCTAAATCCAAAAAACTTTTAGCGAAGACATGGAAGAACGGCATAACCGTTGTTGACGAGAAACACGCGATGCTTTGTTCTCTCATAGAATATTACAGCTTCTCGCAAAAGAGTTATGAAAACCCAAGTGTCGGCGGCGGCGTGTATCCGGCGGGCTTCGGCAAAGTCACAATCCCTGAAAGGATGCTTTCACTCGCCCAAGATTTACAAACGCAATATCCTAGCGACCAGAATATAAGAAAGACTCTTGACAAAGTTAAGGAGGATGTCTTCAAAGGCGCGCATATCTGCGACAAATGTTTCACTCCGTATTTAGCCGGAGAGAAATTCTGTTCGCATTGCAGTTCCCAAGTCGATCCGTTCGGCATGTGCCTGAAATGTGGAGCGTTAAAAAGGGGAAAATTCTGCGGCAGCTGCGGCGCTGAATAACATTTTAATCGAAAAAATGAAGACAAAAAGGGCCTTTGACTTGTTTATAGTCGTGGCCCTTTTGTTTTTATTTATTTCCGAGGCTTTTTTGAGGGAGGCCTCTTTGTCTTCGATAAAAAACAAACCGCAGAGTCTTGATTCCATACTATCCTCCGTTCCGAGCTTTCTCAGATCAAGAATAAGGACGCGCCTTGACCTGATGCAGTTGAGGGATAATGTGAATACCGCCTCCAATGACGTAGAGAAGATAAACGCTCTCACGTCTTTGGCTCTCTACCTGACAGACGAAAAAGAGAAGGAAAAGCTCCTCGGAAAAGTCATGGCCCTTCCTCATACCCTTGACTCGGCGGCGGCATTCTGCTATTTTCTCGAAAAAGCGAACTCTCCGATGCGCGTAAGCCAAAACGAATATCGTTTATACATATCAAAATGCCCTTCAGTCAACAGGGCTGCCCTGTGGCAGATTGGTTTACAAGAATTGAAAAAGAAAAATTGCAAACCCGGCGAACAACTTGATTTCCTCCTGCCTCTGCTGTCTGAGAAACCGGATTTTTATGATTACAGGCAATTGTATAAAACTATATACGACCTCGCCGCGCGCCTGGAGAAAAAAGATAATACCGCCCAAAAAGCTGAGGACATTTCCATAATCTGCGAGGAACTTCCGACGGTAGCCGAGTACGTTCAGAAAATGGAAAAAGAAAATTCAAAAGGCGCCAAATGAGAAAGATTTTAGCGATAGCCGAGTTCACTGCGAGAAAAATAGAGGAGCCTGCTTTTATAATTCTCCTCATATTTGGGGCGGTATGCGGATATTTTGTCTCGGAAATGGAGCCTTTCTCCTTTGGAAAAGAATATATGCTGATCGGAGAGATGGCCGACGCAGGAACAATTCCACTGCTTGGCGGCTTTCTCCTCATCACAATGATATCCATGCTCCTTGCCGGTTTCTACGGAGCCACGGACATCCCGAGAGAAATAGAAAACGGGAGTATAATGATAATACTTGGCAAGCCTGTTTTAAGAACTGAATATCTGCTCGGAAAATATTTTGGAGTAATATTTATAGCTTTGCTGTTCAATCTTGTCTCCTCAACAACACTGATTGTCGCACACCTGTTCAAGAGCGGGGAACTATTTCCGGCCGAAATACTCTTCAGACAGTTTCTCGTCATGCTCGTAATATTTCCCTTCGCCGCTCTCAACATAATGTTCTCGTGTTTTCTAAGCGATTTAGGCGCGATGATACTGGCAACCACCTACACTATCCTCTCCTTCGCGACAGGAACTATCCCAATCGTGTCGCAGCTTATACCAAAAAGCGCCGGAATAGACTCCTGGCTCTATCTCATATATTACTTTTTCCCTAATTTTTACTACTATCTTGTTCCGGTAAAAACTTCAGGAATTGTATTCATAGCGCTCATCGCCTACACCGCGGCGCTCTCGTATGTTTTTATATTGATAGGCTCGCTGAAAATGCGGACCAAGGACATGAACTGAAATGATTTTTTTCATCTTTTTTACCCCT
>JAGVIF010000284.1 GCA_020056205.1 Lentisphaeria bacterium
CATGGCATCGCCGTCCGAGGAAGATGATTTTGAAAAGCGGAGAATGGCGGCATTTAACGCGGAAATGGTCAAATTGCCGGGCCCGTATTTTATGTTTATAGCGATACTCGGCAACATATCCATGATATGCCAAGTATTCACGGCGGAAAAACGCGGCGGGAAAAAAGTAGTTCCGGCCGGACTTTCTCTTGAGTCGTATTTTCCTCTTTTGTGGGCGCTGAAACAATTTGAGAGTTTTTACAGAAGAGTTCAAAACAGGGATATACGCTCGGACTTCGGCATAATATGGCACGAAGGCGAATGGGTAGACAATAAAAAATAAATTTTTGGATGTTTAAAATGAGGGATGTTTCGAAAAGACAAATATCGGTGGTCGGATTGAATCCGGCCTGGCAAAAGACTCTTAAATTCGCGAGGTTGACAAAGGGGGCTGTGAACAGAGCCAATTCCGTGTCCTACTGCGCGGCCGGCAAAGGAGTGAATTTCACACGCGGGGTAAAAATCTGGGGAACCGGGACAAGCGCGAAGGTTTTTCAGTTTTCGGGGGGAAAAACAGGGACGTTGCTTTGTAATGCGATGGACGCGGAAGGGATCAAATACAGGACTGTCCAAGTCCACGCCGAAACGAGAACATGCACGACTTGTTTAGCCCTTGATGATAAGACGATAACCGAGCTTATAGAGCCTACCGAGGGATTGGGAAGGAATGCGGAGAACGAGATATTCAATCTTATATTTGTTGAATTGGCTCCGAAAAGTTTTCTTGCTTTGTGCGGCACTTTTCCGTCGGGGATAAGTCCTGATTTTTATACCAGGGTGGCGGTTGAAGCCGCTAAGCTGAACATACCAATCTTCCTGGACGCTGTTCAATATATTGGCGGAGCCCTCGCCGCCGGGGTGGAGCTTTTGAAAGTCAACGATGAGGAGATAAAAGAAATAGGCGGCAAGAAAAACGTCAAAGCTTCCGCGATAGAATGCATGAAAAAGTATCCGATCAAGAATATAGCGGTTACAGCCGGAGCAGACAACGCCTTCCTCTTTACGCCATCGGTAAATTATGAATATTCCATACCGCCTATCAGGGATATTGTCAATCCCATTGGAGCGGGAGACACGGTTGGAGCCGTAATGCTTGCGGAAATATGCGCCGGAAAGGATATTGCCGACGCATTCCAAACCGGCTTGGCCGCCGGTTCAGCAAGCTGTTTTAGTGATTTACCGGCGTTTTTTGACGCAAAGACAGCCATAAGAGTAGCCGGGAAAATACGGCGCAGAAAAATATAACGCAAGTAATTTACTGCGTCTGTTTGTGAAAAAACAAGAAAATTAAGTGAGTTCGTATTTTATCAGATGTAAATATTCACCGAAAGGACCTGTCTGCGTGCGGACACGCACAGGCAGACGTGGTTCGGTGAATATTTACTCAGAATGGTTTTACGTTGAAGGCGTAGACCTTGAGTACGCCTTCATCTTCCATAACGAACATTCTGAGCAGTATATCGTCTTTGGGGAGTTTTGAAAATCTTGCCTTCCATAAATAAATATCAAATATCTGTTTTTTTAAGACTCCCATAAACTGTCGGCTCTGGTATTCCCCGCATTGCTCCGTGAGCAGATCGTTCCTCTGCTTGAAGTCTGACTGGGAAATCTTGTCCTTGTGCTCCTTCGTAAAGTTTTTGAAATATAAATTGAAGTCATTCGTCTTTACCGATGCAAGGAGTTCGTCAAGGTATTTTTCCAGTATTGCAATTTTTTCATTGTCAGACAATTGTGAAGCCGGATCTGTGGAGGGTTCCGCCTTTTCCTGGTTTTTTTCCGCGCCGCCGGCGGCCGACTCGGCGTCTCCCCATAAATCACCCGAGACGCAGGAGCTTAAAAGGACTGAAAGGGCAGCCGCCGGAATGCTTTTAAATATTTTTTTCATGCTGAATCTTTCCTCATTTTTAGTTCCGGTACAATATAATCCGCACATTAAAAATCAAGCCCTGTTTTTGAAAGCGCGGGAAATTAGGGGTTCGGAAAAGTATAAATTCAGTAAACCTCGTCCTTTTACTGAACGCACATTAAACCTTCAAGTGCAACCCCCGATTATTTTCAGATTATTTTTTCCTTCAATAAAAACTTCGTGAGGCGTAAAGAATCCTAAGGTCTTTCTCGGCCTGTTGTTGATGGCGTCCCGGATGATTCTGATGTCTTCAGCAGAGTAGCCCGACAACATCGCCTTCTTGGGGATGTACTGCCTGATCAGTCCGTTTGTATTCTCATTCAAGCCTCTTTCCCACGAGCGGTAAGGGTTTGCGAAAAAAATCGTCGCGCATAGCGCCGCGACCACTGTGGCATGAGCCGCAAACTCCATTCCATTGTCATATGTGATGGTCTCAAACTTGTCTTCATGCGGCCTGCCCATATAGAGACTGCCACCGTCGAGCCTGTCATCCATAATACATTCGTAAATCCTCTGATGGCTCACCACGGGAATCCCCTCGGCCTTGAAACGCCCTGCGATCTGTTCCGGACTCCAGCCTTCCTTGAGCTTGGCTTCGGCCTGTTCCTGCATCGCCGCGTCGAATTTGACCGGTGACTTCCCCAGGCGTCTCGACAATGCCTAGCGCTGGGCGTACATGTGCCGATAGCCGCGCAGCGACCGATTGCGCCGCAGTTCCCGTCCGACGGTCGACTTGTCCCGACCAATGGCCTCGGCGATGGCTGCATTCGAATGCTTGGCTTGACTCATCTTCTCGATCATGTACCTTTCGTTCTCGGTCAGGTGC
>JAGVIF010000320.1 GCA_020056205.1 Lentisphaeria bacterium
AACACGGAATATCCAATGTCCAAGTTAAGATTTCCCGGAAATGAATTCCGATGGAAATCGGATGATTGAGGGATTGAAAAATCTTAAAATCCCCAAATATTCACCGAAAAGACAGGGTTCGGTGAATATTTACGATGCGTCTTCGATTGGAAAAAAGGAGCGCGGGTTTTCCAACCCGCGAGGCGGACTGGAAAGTCCGCCCTCCGTTATTTTAACGCAGGAGAAAAAATATGAGCAACAAACGCCCGAACATATTATTCGTGATGTTTGATCAGATGCAGGCACAGGTGATCTATCCCAGGCACCCGTGCAAAATGCCGAACGCGGCAAGGTTGATCAGCGAGGGAATACATTTCACGCATGCCTTCACTCCGATGACGCACTGCTGTCCTGCCCGCGCTTCGCTGATGACCGGCATGTATCCTTCCAAGCACGGCATTTTCAACAATGTCAATAATACTCCGGCAATCCATCGGACTTTAAACCATGACTGCGAACAGTTCTCCGAAAAACTCCTCCAGGCAGGCTATAATCTGGCCTATACTGGCAAATGGCATGTGTCTGACACCCAGCGGCCAAGTCAGTTCGGCTGGGAAGAACTGAAGGTCGGCCCAATTGGCGGCAACGGCAAACAGGACTATGAGAACTATTTAGATATGCCAAAAGAAGATTCCCGCCCCAGACAGCGCGGCGAATTGGTTCTTCCAGGTTGGGGGCGATTACAGCTTTATGAAACCGTGGAAGATTCCAAAAGTCAAAAGTGGGATCAGGATATTTTGCAAAGCGGCTTGGAGAAAATGCCGATATTAGCCAAAGGGGAAAAACCGTGGTGCCTCTTTATCAGCATAAACGGACCCCATGAACCGTTTGTCATCCCTAAAAAATATCTCGATTTATACGATCCAAAAGCCATTGAACTCCCACCTAATTATCATGACGAGATGAAGGACCGTCCCATGCTCTACCAACGCATGCGGAAGAACTACAAGTTCTCGGAGGATGAAGTCAAGGAATGTATCGCCCACTATTGGGGATATTGCACTATGATGGATGAGATGTTGGGAGAGGCGCTTCGAACACTGGACAAAACCGGGCAGGCGGACGACACGCTGGTGATATTCCTTAGTGATCATGGCGAATTCTGCGGAGCCCACGGCCTCTACGCCAAAGGCATCCCGGCTTTCGATGAAAGCTACCGGATTCCCTTAGTGATGCGATGGCCGAACGGCATTAAAAATCCCGGCAGAACAGTGGATGAATTTGTTACGCACTGCGATATTTCTCCCACAGTGACGGAACTCGCCGGCGCCACGCCGACCCGCGATCCGAGCGGCGGCAGTATGACACCTTTTCTATTGGACGAAAAGCCGCGCTCTTGGCCGGATGCCTTCTACAGCCAGTGCAATGGTGTCGAAATTTATTACACGCAACGCATGGTGCGCACGAAAAAATACAAGCTTGTCTATAATCCGGCGGACGTTGACGAACTCTACGACTTGGAGAACGATCCATATGAGATGATCAATCTGATAGATCGGGAGGATTTGCGGCCTATTGTCAAAGAACTGTTTAAAAAACTATGGCTGAGAGCCAAGGACGAACGGGACTACATGAGCCCCTATCATACCGTGGCGCATGCGCCCTTCGGCCCCGCTTTCGCACTCGGAAAAAGTTGAACAATAAAAACTAAAATAAGAGGACATTATATGTTTACCCGACAAAATTTATTAGGGAGTCAACTTTTAAACACTAAACTATTACGAACTATCTTGCCGACGAGATACAAAAGCCTCTTAGCTCTTGCCTGTCCGACTCTTTCCCTCCTGCTTGCTGCGGGATGCAGTCAAAGTCTCCAACCTACCTTGGAGCCTGCCGTGCCATCCGGTTATGCGCGGTTTTCGCTCAATGGCAGTAACTCCAAGATCAATTTGACACCCGGAACAGCATCTTCCGGCGGCAACGTCCAGAATATCTCATGGGGAAGCGAGTTAGCACGAAAACAGGCGCTTATCGTTGAGATACCGCTGACGGGCAATGGGTGGAACGAATTTTCTTTTTCGTTCACTCCGGATAAAGAAGGAATGGTGCAGTTCGATTTGGCCGGACAGGATAAAACCGGTCCGGACAATAAAAGAATAGTGCTCTACACATTCTATGACGACATTACCGTAACAGGCGCAGAACTAAAAAACGGAGACCTTGAGTCGTTCAATGAAGACAATCCGACAGGCTGGTATTTTTGGAATCCGGACGAAAAGCATCCGGGACGGATAGTTTGCGATGTCAACGCCCATGGCGGAAAATATTTTGCCGCCGCCTGGGCTCAAGGGACGGTGGTACAGCATATCAAGGTTAAAGCCAATCAAATCACCGTTCACGGGTTCGCGATGCTTGCCGACGCTTGGACTGGAGAGAAAATACCAATCGTATTGCCGAATGCACCGGGACAAAGTAAAATTCCGGCGGAAACGTGCATTGAACTGTCGAAAGCGGCAAACTTCGGGTTCGCGGATCCCAAGGCTGGCGACGGCAAGGGCGGCTGGTCGGACCAGGGGCCGGGAAATGATTTCGCCGAGTTCGACATCAGGGCTACGGAGTTTGGCGGTGTTCCTTTCCGGATCATCGACCCCGCCCTGAATGACGGCAAGGCGGTACTCTCCTTCCGGCACGAGCAATCCTTTCCCGGAGGACTTACAACCGCCACCATTGATCTTCCCGATGGCGCCTCCGGACACTATCTCTACCTGTTGCACACCTCCTGCTGGAACAGTCTGAAGCTGGGCGAATCTGTGGGAACCGCCACATTGATCGGCCGCGACGGAAGCAAACATGCCGTGGACATTCAGGCGCAGTGGGATCTTGCCGACTGGTGGAATCCGGCCCGCCTGCCCAACGGCGTGGTTGTTGCGGCGAAACCGAACCAAAGCGCCACGGTGGGTGTGTACCTGTCACGCTTCGACCTTGGTTCGCCAATCAATGCCAAAACCTTGACGTTGACCACAACGGGAAAGGCGCTGTGGATCGTTGTTGCCGCCACCCTGACGAACCGTGACATCCCCCTGCCTGAAGTGCGAAGTCTGACGATCACCGCTGGCACCGACTGGAAGCCCCTGCCCGATACCGATCTTGCCGTGAAGGAAGGAACCGCTCTCGACTTCTCGGCATGGATTGATCATGCTCCGGCAGGCAGCCGCGGCCGGGTTATCGCACGTCCCGACGGCACGCTGGCGTTCGCCGGCCAGCCCGACCGTCCGGCACGTTTCTTCGTAGTTTCCGGCTTTCCCACCAAAAATCCGGAAGAGATTGATGCACTAGCCGACACGATTGTCCGGCAGGGCTACAACATGGTACGCCTGCATTTTCTCGATCAATTCGTAGCAGGCCAGTTTGATCACTGGGGGAAGACGCTCTCCCTGGAGGCGCAGGCCGATTTCGACCGTCGCATCGAGAATGGAGAATCGTTCTTCAAGCCCGATAACCTGGATCTCGCCGACCGTTTTGTCGCGGCGCTGAAGAAACGCGGCGTTTACCTCTATCTTGACGCCATGAGCTCGGGTACCGGCTACTATCCGGCGAACTGCTGGTATCCCGAGAACGGAGTCGAAGACATAAAGTCGCGTCTCTATTACGAGCCGATCGCGCGCCGTCACTGGCACAATGCGGTCAAGGCGTTGTTCACCCGAATCAACCCATACACAGGAACGAGCTTCGTCACTGATCCGCAGGTGGTGGCGATACTTGGCCTCAATGAACCGAGGATGGGGTTGGATGACCCCAAGACGGTGGAAAGGCTACTACCGTTGTGGCGTACCTTCCTTTCCCGTCGCTTCACCGATTTCGAGACATTCCGAAAATCTTGGAAGCTTCTCAAGAATGCTCGTATCGCGGGCTTCGACGAGGTGCCATTCTTCTCGCAAAACGACATGCGGCACAGCGCCAGATGCAGGACCGTGGCGGAG
>JAGVIF010000544.1 GCA_020056205.1 Lentisphaeria bacterium
ATAACGAACACGGAATATCCAATGTCCAAGTTTATTTCTGTCCTTCGTCGGTTGGAGATTGAGTGTTGGATATTGGGTGTTCAAATGAGTTCAACCTTGTTTAGCTTGATAGGTATCCCCCCTCCCCCTCCCTCTTCTTTCATTTCATTTTTTCTTTTTAAACGCGCAAAATATGGAATCGTACAGCAAATAGTTTATGCCATAGACATTCATGCTTTTTTCAAGGACCTTTTCCCGGGTGTCAAAGACTTTCAGCATGGTATAATTTTCTTGTATATAGGGATTTTTCTCCATTTGCTCCATATCCAAAGCCCTGCACAGAACCCAGTCAGGATTCATTTCTTTTATTGCTGTGACAAAATCAACGTTTTTCTCTCTTCTTGCTTTTACCATTTCAGGAGAGATAAGACCGGGCCAGTCTATCATTTTTTTTTCGCTGAAATATCCGATATAACCGAGGCTTTCAAGATATACCGAGTCATCGTCTTCCGCATTTTCTTTCAACCACTTGCCAATTTCGGCTCTGTGTCCGCTCTCTATGACGGCCTGCTGAGTTTTCATCCTCTCAACATCGAAGAGGAAGATTATCAGAAAGCAAATAGCAAAAACTGCGAAAATCGCAATTCTCAATCTTCCTTTAAGCGAAAAGTTTTCCGTGATTGTTTCAAGTCCGGAACTGAAGGCGACAATCCCGGCGAAAATAGCCGGAGGAAAATACCAGGGATACGGCTTCGTTATAATTGCCAAATAAAGGGAGGCCATCAGGAAAAGCAAAGAGAAGAATTTTTGTTTTCCTGATGCTCTGCGGCTCAAAAATAATAGAGCCGAAAGGTACCCGGCAAACAATGAAAAAACTATAAAAGAATACGGCCATGGACCAAAATGAGGATAGACGGGAAAGTAAGCCCATCCGGGAATGAAAGAGAGATCTTTCAGTCCGTTCAGGATCATAAAAATAAACCCGGACAGCGACGAGACCGACATTCCCTTCGCGCTCACGGTGTGGGGAACCGGAGAGCCGTAATACGACCATGCCCACACAAACCAGGGCAAATAAAGGAGCGCGCATACCAGCGCGGACTTCAGAAAAATTCTGATTTGCGATTTTCGCGAAACATCAATAAAAATAAAGGATGACAAAGCGAATGCCGCAACGTAGACGCAGGAATCGGGGCGCGTCCACATAAGCCCCGCCCACGATATTCCAAGTTGCAGCCATTTTTCTCTCAAATGACCGCCGACGGCGATCGAACACATCCATGACAGAAAAAAAATCATGAACGCGGACTCCATGCCGTTGACCGAAAACATAACGCTTTTGGCGTCAGTGAGGTACATAAAAAGACATAATGCCGCCGGCATAATTTTTCCCGGCAAAATCTTTTCGAGAATTTTTACAAGAAAGTATCCGCCGCCGACAAATGCCGGAATGCAGAATAAAATTCTGAACAGCCATATCGCTGATATGTCAGACCCTCCGATCCAATAACAAAAAGCCGGCAGTAAAGTTCCAAGCGGGGACGTAAACCCATGCACCTTCATCCCCTCGTTATAGACAAGCCCTTTTCCTTCAACAAGATTTTTGCTGAACTTGAATGTTATGAAGTAATCTTCCCAAATGTGCCCCGTGTAAAAAGCGTAGGACAGAGGCACGACGGCGGCGAGAATAAGAAAAATGACGATTATTTTTTTCTTCATGGTTTGAAATAAATCTGGCGCAGTTCCATAAACGGAGCGCTTGCCAAAAGTTTTGAATTTGTTGAAAGTTCCGAGAAAAAAGGATAATTCCCAAGAAAAACATAATTTAAATTGCCGGGACCTCTGTCTGTGATTATGTAATCCACGCCTATTTGCTCCAGTTTTTTTGAGACCGCATCAGGATCAATTTCGCGATCAAAAATGAATGAAACTTCAGGACTCCATACAGGAATAACCTCAATATTTCTCAAACCGGCTACTCCTTCATAACGAAGCCGTTGAAGCGTGGAATGAACATTCGGCAAATCTGTCAATATCTTTGCGCCTTCCTCTAATGAGACGGAACGGAACACTAATTCCGCATAGTTTGGGTTGTTTGCAAAAGCTGCTCTCTTACAATTTTTTAGATAAGGATGAGGTATATCAAAAGGCGAAAATGGAATTGTAATGTTTTGAATAAATGACGTAATGGTTGCCGTCAAAATCAACAAATACAATATTTTTATGCCCGTTTTAAAATTTGTAAGTTTGTATAAAAGTCCAGCCGCTTCAACCGTCAATAAGATAATAGCAGGGGCCAAAATCTTCATGGAATAAAAAATTCCTCCGCCCGTTTGTCCTATCGCATATAACCACAGCAAAAAAAATATCGCAATAAAAACAAAAAAACAAAACCTCTTTTTAAAGTTAATAAATATAGAC
>JAGVIF010000034.1 GCA_020056205.1 Lentisphaeria bacterium
CATGGCTTTGAAAAAAAACACAAGGCTTCTTTTAAAGGGCAACGATGCGGTAATATACGGAGCCTTGCTTGCCGGCTGCGATTGTTTCTTCGGCTATCCTATAACACCGGCAAGTGAGATAGCTCATACGGCCGCCCTGCTCTTCCCCAAACTCGGCAGAACATTTCTGCAGGCGGAATCCGAAATCGCGGCAATAAACATGGTATTTGGCGCCACGTCAGTCGGAAGGAGCGCTATTACGGCATCCTCCGGGCTTGGCATAAGCCTGAAACAAGAGTGCGTATCGTATATGGCCACGTGCGAGATGCCGGGTGTTATTGTTGACATAATGCGCGGCGGGCCCGGTCTCGGCAACATCGGACCGGAACAGGGCGATTACAATCAAGTGGTAAAAGGAGGAGGGCACGGCAACTACAAATGCATAGTTCTTGCTCCAAACTCGCCGCAGGAAATGTGTGATTTTACCGTTGATGCGTTCATGTTGAGCGAAAAATACAGGACTCCTGTCTATGTTCTTTCGGATGGGGTTATAGGACAAATGCTTGAGTCCGTGAGACTTCCGCATCCGATCGAAAAAAAGTCGGAGACTGACTGGGCGCTTGCGAAAAATAAGGAGACCCGCGCAAATTACATCACATCAATATTTCTTGAACACGATGATTTGGAGGCGGTGAATTTAAGGCTTCAGAAAAAATACGCTGAAATCTGCGGGAAGGAGCAGAGATGCGAAACTTATATGTGCGGCGGCGCGGAAATTCTCCTCGTTTCCTACGGCATAACTTCGAGAATCGCAAGGAATGCCGTGGACAAAATGAGAAAATCAGGGATCAAAGCCGGTTTGTTGAGGCCGCAGACGCTTTTTCCTTTTCCGACTGATGAACTGCGGAAAATCGTGAAAAACGCAAAACTGCTTGTCAGCGTTGAACTCAGCAACGGCCAAATGATTGACGACATCAGGCTTGCGATTTCCTGCGCGAAACCGGTTGGGTTATGCGCGAGGATGGGCGGCAACTTGCCTTCCGAAGACGAGATAACGGACAAATGTCTTAAATTCATGGGAGAATTATGAAGAAAGCCGTATACAAAAAACCTGCGGCATTTTTCGAGTCTTTTGACAGAAGACCCGGACCAATAAAAACCAATATGCATTATTGTCCGGGATGCGGGCACGGAATACTTCACAAACTCATAGCTGAAGCTCTTTCAGATCTCGATATGCAGAATAATACCGTGATGGTGTGGCCGGTGGGTTGTTCCGTCTTCGGATATTATTATTTTGACGTTGCCGGCATTTCCGTTCCCCATGGAAGAGCCCCTGCGGTGGCGACGGGGATTATAAGGGCAAAGCCCGAGTGCAATGTAATATCATATCAGGGAGACGGCGACCTTGGAGCCATCGGTTTAAATGAACTGATACAGGCGGCGAACCGCGGCGAAAATATGGCTGTCCTGTTTGTGAACAACGGCATCTACGGAATGACCGGAGGGCAAATGGCGCCCACGACACTACCGAACCAAAAGACGCTGACTTCCCCCTACGGACGCGACGTAAACACCGAGGGATATCCGCTCAAGGTTTGCGAAATGGTTGCCGCGCTTGATTCGCCAATTTATGTTGAAAGAGTGGCTCTTGATAATCCGGTTAATATCAGAAAAGCGAGAGCCGCCTTGAGAAAGGCTCTCGGATACATGAAGGAGAAAAAGGGTTTTTCCCTCGTCGAATTTCTTTCGGCCTGCCCTGTCAATCTAAAACTTAGCGCCGAAGACAGCGACAAATGGATTAAGGAGAAGATGATACCTTATTTTTCGCTCGCAAAATACAAGGATATCGCGTCGGAGAGACTCCCCAAAGTTCATGCGGAGCCGGTTTTTGACAGGAAGTCGGTGGAGGATATTTTATTTCCGGAGGAGCCGGCCGGAGACATTGAAACGAAGACGAATCTTCCCTCCGATTTCATGCTTAAAATAAAGTGCGCCGGATTCGGAGGACAGGGGATACTCAGTCTCGGTTTGATAATAGCCGAGGCCGCTCACCAACAGGGATTTGAGGTTACATGGTTGCCCTCATACGGACCTGAAATGAGAGGCGGCACCGCGAATTGCGCGGTCATAATATCCTCAAAAAATATTCCATCTCCGCTGGTGGAGGAGGCCGACATATTGTTGGTCTTCAGCCAGCAGTCTATAGATAAATTCAGCCCTCAAGTCGCAAAAGGCGGCACAATGATTTACGACGAAAACAATGTGAGCAAATGTCCTCCCCCGAAAAACGCGCGCGCGGTTTATTCCCTCAACGCCTCCGAGCTCGCGAAAAATCTCGGAGATGTGAGGACGGCAAACACAATAATGCTCGGGGCGTTGTCAAATCTTGTTCCGCAAATACAGAGAGCCGCTTTCATCAGCGCCATACGAAAAAACTTTGCCGGAAAGGAAAAAATTATCGCTCTGAACCTCGAAGCTTTTGAAAAAGGCGAAACCATCATATCCTCCAAGATTACGACTGAAAAAACATGCTCGCAAAACGAATAATTCCATGCCTTGACGTAAAAGCCGGAAGAGTCGTCAAAGGCATCAACTTCGTCAAACTCGCAGACGCCGGAGACCCCGTTGAAGCGGCCATCGCATATGACAGGCAAGGCGCGGACGAAATAGTTTTTCTCGACATAACCGCGAGCA
>JAGVIF010000542.1 GCA_020056205.1 Lentisphaeria bacterium
ACTGCCGTTGGAGTTCACAGCTTCTGCCTGTGCGTGCCCGCACGCAGACAGGTTAGCGTGTCTCTTTCTTGGCAGTTTCTTATTGATAAAACTGCGAAATTCGCAGTAGGACGCTAAATTCTCAATCATGGCTTTCTTCAAATCAACATCATCCAAGAAATCCCTTGCCGGCCTAATCATTTCGCTGCTGTGCTTTGCCGTGTTCACGTACGTAAATGCCTGGATTTTCAAGCACAAGAACGAGGGGTTTCTAAACAAGTACGGCAATTACCCGGATTTCTACATTCTTCACGAGACTCCCTCAATCGTCGGGTTCAAGAAGACCGGAGCTGGACGGCTTCAGTGTATCATATCTCCAAATATCTCAAATTCCTGGACAATCAGGATGCCTGACGGCGCTGAACACAAATCCATAGATGCCAACCCGGTCATAATCCTTAAAAACGGCAAAAACAGGTATGAACTGACACCTGACACCAATGATGCCATTCCGTTGATCCTGAACATCTCCTACGTAGGTTCTGAAACATACAAAAAAAGAGGCAGCAGTTCCGGAGACAACTATCACATCATTGAATCGAACTATCCTATCATTGACTACAAGAGATATGGGATATATGATTTCGCGTATCGGGAAAATCTATACAAAAAGGAGGAACTGGCCGAGGCGAAGAAGATGATACACGAGGATATTGGTGTTTTGCCGGATGAGGACACTATGGAGAAAATTGTCAAAATAAGCAAGTACCTTTACGACAAGATAGAACAGTATTCCGATATTCCTTCCGACGGCATGAAATACCTATCCCCTCTCGAACAATACAAGCGCATAACAAGCGGCAAGGACGGCGCATGGTGTCATAATTATGCCGTCATCTACACCTTCTTCATGACTGCGGCGGGGATACCGACAAGGCTTGTGAGCGTAGAAGGGGAAATAGACCGGGTGAAGATTGCCGGCCATATTTTCGCGGAAAGTTTTGTAAAGGAGCGCGGCAAATGGGCATTCAGCGATATGAACTCCGGGATATTCCTGTCCGAGAACCCCAACGGCAATCCATATGATACGATCGAGCTTCTCTATCTCAAGGCTTCCGACTCCCTTGAAAAGGCATCTTTCATATGTTATGACAAGGCTGAAATTAAAAAACGCGCCTTCGACGCAAAGACATTAACGCTGTTTGAAAACTTGAAGTCCAAGCCCAATGTTGAAATCGTATATCAACTTCCACGGGCGAACAGATATTCACTTCCCTCCATGCTAAACCGCTACACCATCAATCCCGACATCGCATATTCACCCGAAGGCAGCAACTTTAAGTATTATCTTAAGCTCACTTTTCTCGCGCTGGGACTCGTCTCCTTCATGGCTGTCATCGGAACCGGAATCCTATTTATCAGGGACTCTACAAAAACATTAAAAATGAAGACGCGGAAAAACTCATCTGCTGGGACCCCGTAGGGACATCACGGAAATAGGCAGGCGTTTCAACGCCTGCATTAATACAATAAATAAAATACGCATGCCGTCAGGTATGCGGTGAACTATAAAATATGTGCGGCATACTCTTAAATATCGGCTCTGAGACAATCACACCGGATCATCCGGCGTTGAACATCGTCGCTCATCGCGGGCCGGATGGATTCGGCGCGATGTCGTTCGACGCGGACAAATTCAAGATTGGACTTGGGCACCGCCGTCTTTCCATTATAGACTTGTCCGAATGCGGGCATCAGCCAATGTCTTACGACAATGGAAACTTATGGATTGTTTTCAACGGGGAGATATACAATTACCGCGAAATTCGCAAAGAACTTATCGGGGACGGATATGTTTTCAAGTCAAGCTCCGACACCGAAGTTTTGCTCGCGTCATTCCGTAAATGGGGCGTAAAATGTCTCGACAAATTCAACGGAATGTTCGCATTCGTCCTATATGACCGATACGCCCAATCGCTCTTTATCGCCCGCGACAGGTTTGGTGTAAAACCTCTTTATTTTGTCAATACGCCGAAACACTTCCGCGCGGCATCCGAGATAAAACAGTTTATTTCGATGGATGGATTCAGACCGGAACTTAAGCGCCTCAAGCTTTACCACTATCTGAATAGCGGCGATTTCAGTTTTGACAATGAAACTATGTGGAACGGTGTAAGCGAGCTTGAACCCGGACATTTCATTAATATTGACTTGCGCGAGTGGAAGCCCGGCGATGAACTAAAACAGCAAAAATGGTACGAGCCCCCGTTCTTCGATGAGAAAACAAAGATTTCTTTCGATGATGCGGTTTGCGAATTTCGCAGACTCATAGAGGATTCCGTAAGATTGAGGCTTCGCTCAGATGTCCCTCTCGGGTTTCTGCTTTCCGGCGGGATAGATTCATCAACGCTTGTGGGACTTGGACACCTGATGTCCGGAGAACGAAGCGAGCGCCTCAAAACCTATTCGTCCTGTTATGATAACACGAAAATTGACGAGCGCGAATACATAAATGAGATGCTGAAGTTCAGCGGCGCAGATTCTTGTCTACACTTCCCAAAAGCCGAAGACATAGCTGAAAATATTGGCAAGGTCATCTGGCACAACGACTTGCCGGTTCTTCACGGCTCGCCGACAGTCCACTGGCTCTTATACCAGAAAATAAAATCTGAAAATGACGCCCGCAAGGTGATAATCGAAGGACAGGGCGGCGATGAAATAATGTGCGGGTACGGCGATTTTCGCTGGGCATATCTGAATGAGTGTCTGCACTCCTATTTATTCACATTCGCAGGACAATTTAGAACCTTTCAGAAAATTCATCACGAGCCTTGCAAAATCATAGCGAGAAAATTTCTGAGAATCAATTTTCCGCGCCTTGTGAAATACCCGCCGGATTCACTTTTAAGGCCGGAAGAGCTTCTTGTGAAGAGCGAAAATAGCGCCTATGATTATCGTATTCCCCCGATTGCTATTCGGCGCGAGGAAGCGAGTGTCGCGGAGCTTCATCGCAACAGATTCAAAATTTTGCGCTATATTCTGCATAATGTTGACAGAAATTCAATGGCGCATTCGCGCGAGGCAAGAACGCCATTCTTGGATTATCGTCTCGTCGAATTTTGTCTGAGGCTTCCTCCGGAACTGAAAATATCCGATGGCTATACCAAGCGTGTTCTGCGTAAGACCGCAGAACAGCTCATCCCTGCGAAAATCGCAAAAAGAACCGACAAGCAGGGATATTCGAGCCCGGTCGCGATGTGGGCGAAGGACGGGCTCAAAAATTTCTTCCGCGAAAATCTTGCGAAATTCGCAAAACTCCCTTTTATTGATGGGGAAAAATGCGGGGATTCATTCGAGAATTATCTTGCCGGTAAATCGCATTTTAATCCTGTCCTATGGAGAATTATCTGCGCCGGAATCTGGATGGAAAAATTCGGAATGAAGTAATTTTCTTGCTTGGCATTGCCAACAAATTGCAGTAAGCTATGAGAGCCAATTGCAGAACTCATAAACCGCGCCGTTGCAGATGCCATCGGAGGGCTCGCAAGTATTTTTGGCAGGGGCAATACCCGCAG
>JAGVIF010000490.1 GCA_020056205.1 Lentisphaeria bacterium
CCGGCCTTGCTGCGTCCGGGAAGATTTGACAGACAGGTAATCCTTGACCTCCCCGATATAAAAGGCAGACGCCAAATCCTTGACGTTCACGCGAAAAATGTCAAGACGGAGACCTCTATAAATCTTGATCTTATCGCCAAAAGCACACCCGGTTTCAGCGGGGCAGACCTTGCCAATATTATAAATGAGGCCGCCCTTCTCGCCGCAAGAATCAATAAAAAAGCCGTCTCTACCGAGGAACTCACGGAGGCGAGGGATAAAGTCAGATGGGGGCGCGAACGCAAAAGCCGCAAAATTGGAGAAAAGGAAAGAATCCTTACAGCTTATCATGAGGCCGGGCACACCATCGTGTCGTTAAACTGCCTTAAATCCATGCCTATTCACAAAGTAACAATAATCCCAAGAGGAATGGCATACCTCGGAGCCACTATGCAGATGCCGGAAGAAGACCGATACACCAAAAGCAAACAGGAAATGATAGACGAAATGGCCGTCCTCATGGGCGGCAGAGTCGCCGAAGAACTCAGAGTCGGCGATATAACCAGCGGAGCATCATCCGATATCGAATATGCGACCAAAATAGCCAGAGCTATGGTCTGCACTTTTGGAATGAGCGAAAAAATGGGAACAGTCCAATACGGAGGAAGAAGCGACCACATATATCTTGGAAGAGACATCGTGAAATCGGAGGGATTCAGCGAGGAAACCGCAAGAGAAATAGATGTCGAAATAAAGAAATTTGTGGATTCGGCGGCAGAGACGGCAAGACGCATACTCTCCGAAAACCTCGACAAACTCGATCTACTCGCCAAGAAACTTCTCGAATCCGAAACCCTCGACGGACACGAAGTAAAAAAACTTCTCGGATATGACAGCCCCGAAAAAGAACCTGATTCCGTGAAGACATCCCCGGCGGCGTAAATGCGCGGCGGCAAGGGGTAAAGCGCATTGCTATCAGGTTAGGGATATTTAAACTGAATATCCAATAACGAACACGGAATATCCAATGTCCAAGTTAACCCGTTTTTCGCGCGAAAAACGGGTTAAGGCAGTTGCCACGGGGTAACTCGGGTCTATCTGACCCGATAATAGCGGGTCAGATAGACCCGCGCTACTTCGAATTGCACCTTAACTTAGCGGCATTCTACTCCGTCTCCGAAAGACGCAAAATATCCCGGCGAGGATTTGACTTTAAATAAAAATAATATATAGTCCCCACCCTCACCCAGATTCTATTGCTATTGGGGGGGCGTAGCTCAATTGGTTAGAGCGCCAGCCTGTCACGCTGGAGGTTGCGGGTTCGAGACCCGTCGCTCCCGCCATACTTCGCTAAAGCTTCGTATGGCAGGCCGGCAATATTTTTGGAATAAACGATATGTGGTACGTCTATATTCTTCGCAGCCAAAAAGACGGCAAAACATATATTGCGTTAAAAAGCGAAGAAAAAGCCAGAGCGCTGGAAAAATACCTGAAAATCGGCTCTGGAAATGCCTTCCTGAAAAAAAGGATTCTCTGAGCCCCGCCGACAGAAGAAACTCGCGGGTTGGAAAACCCGCGCTCCTTTTTTCCAATCGAAGACGCATCGAAACTATTATGAGAAGATTGACCTAAGTTTTGCGGTTCAATCATCCGAACTTAAACTAAGTTCTTGACAATAAACGATGCACCTACGCCGCATTGCTCAAACGCAAAATGTAGGTTTATGAAACTATTAGATGAAATATTTGGTTTGTTTTGGAATTTCTTTTTCTTCCTCGCCGATATGCTCCGGACTTTCATTTTCGCAATCCTCAACTTCGCTTTCAAAACTTTTATCTCAGCGAAAAAAAGAAAACAATTGGAAAAACTCCTCGAATCATTTATCCAACCCCTGCTCAATCCTCTCTTAATCATTCCGCGAAAAATCAAAAATCTTATTATAAATTCAGGAAAATTTAGACGGCTCGCATCAATCATCTTCCTGTTCGTAATCATTTTATCCCTCTATCCCCCGCATACATGGGGAACATGGCGGCGCCATCAAAGCGGAATCGCTTCATATTACGGATTCGGCTTTTACTGTAAAAGCTCCGCGTCAGGTGAAATATACTGGCCGTGGAAGTACGCCGCCGCTCATAAAACTCTTCCGATTGGAACCATCGTCAAAGTGAAAAACAGGGAAAACGGAAAAGTCGTCTACGTCAAAATTTTCGACAGAGGCCCCTTCGCGCCGGGAAGAATAATTGACCTCACAAAAGCCGCGGCGCGCGACCTCGGAATAGTCGAAAACGGCCTCGCCGAAGTTGATATATACACAAGAGCCAGTTGCAAAAGTCAAAACCAGCGCCGATGAAGGAGATTGTGAAATTCAGACGAGCCACAAAACCGGAGGCATACCCAAGGCGGCATGTCGAGAATTTTGCGGCGAAGTATGATTTCACAAGAACTTCATCCCTAACGGGTTACAGCGCCATCGGGTGCATGCTTCGTAAATATTCACTGAACCCCTGTCCTTCAGTGAATATTTACATATCGAAAAATGCAAAGTCACTTTTTTCCTTAGC
>JAGVIF010000168.1 GCA_020056205.1 Lentisphaeria bacterium
CGACATACCGCCTTGGGTATGCCTCCGGTTTTGTGGCTCGTCTGAATTTCACAATCTCCTTCATCGGCGCTGGTTTTGACTTTTGCAATTGGCTCTTATGAATATTTCGTCTGAAGATCGAAAAATACTGCGCGAACTTGCGCAGAGGGTTGCGGAAATTGCCGCGATGCCCTTGATGGCGGAGCGTCGCGATCTCTGGCGCCGACACAATAATATGGAGCAGGTGCGTCCTGTCGTGTACGTGGAGCCGGAGGGAGCATGGGGTGAGTTGTTGCCGGATCAGGCATTGCTTTGCCGGGAACAAACGGCTCGTGAAATAGAAAGGGACCTTCGCCGACGTATTTACATGGCGGAGCATTTCGCCAGTGACAATGTGATCGAAAAGGAATGGATAGTGCGCAAGGTCATCAACAGTTCTGGCTGGGGATTAGAACCGCATCGTACGCATAGCGAGAATTCCCGGGGCGCTTATGGATTCTCACCGGTAATCGAAACTCCAAGCGATCTTAAAAAACTCAGAATTCCTGAAATTTCCCATGATGAGACCGCAACCCGTGAGCAGTTGGAATTATTTCAGTCCCTCTTCGGTGATATCCTGACGATCCGCCTCAAGGGAGTTTATTGGCTGTCATATCATCTGATGAACCAGTTCAGCGCCCTCCGCGGTCTGCAGGAGCTTTTGATGGACATGATTGAAAATCCGGGCATGGTCCATGATGCGATGGCATTTTTGGAAGAGGGGCATCGGCAGATTCTGCGGCAGTATGTTGACCAAAATCTGTTGAGCCTCAACAATGACAACACTGCCATTTACACAAGCGGCTACGGTTACACGGATGAACTGCCTAAACCCGGATACGAGCCAAATCAGGTACGTCCCGAGGATATGTGGTGCTGGGCTGAAGCTCAGGAAATGACCGTAGTTTCTCCGGCAATGCATGAGGAATTCGTATTCACCCACGAAAAAAGACTCCTGGAGCCTTTTGGTTTGAACGGCTATGGTTGTTGCGACGATCTGACAAAAAAGCTGGACTTTGTCCTTAGTGTTCCTAACTTGCGCAGAGTTTCAGTTTCTCCATGGGCGGACGTGGAGCTTTGCGCCGAACGAATCAAGGGGAATGTCATTTTCATGTGGAAGCCGCAACCTGCTCATCTGGTTGGCAATTTCAACAAATCAAACATTCAATCCTATTTGCGGCGCACGGTCGAAGTAACGCGAGCCCAAGGGTGCAGTCTCGAGATTGTCTTGCTTGACACCCATACCTGTGAATACCATCCGGAGCGATTCGACGAATGGACCATGATTGCGCATCAGGCAGTCACGAATTGATATTTGAAAAATCCTGAAAAAAATTCTTTCAACAACTTGTAATCGCTCGATAGTGATATATACCGTAATACATAACTGAATAAAATATTCACTGCGAATTTCGCAATTATATATCCTATCGCAATTATTGATATGAAGACGGTCGAAATAAAAACCGGCGTAAAAATCCGGAACAAGCAGGATGCCATAAGGCTCGCCGTATCTGAAAAGATTAGGAATGGCGGCTATGGCGAAAAGCTTCCGGGTGTAAGGGAGCTTGCAAAAAACTTCTCCGTCAATGTCATCACGTTGCGCAAGGCAATCTCCGCGCTTTTCAGAGATGGTGTCATTTATGCTGGAAAAGGAAAAGGTATCTTTGTAAACGGTAAAAGAAAAACCTGTATCGGCATAATCGGCTGCGCCCACGAAAAATACCTGTTTGACAAAGGGACATACTTTGGAGACGTTTTTTCAGGAATGCATGATGTGATAGAAGAGAAAAATGATTTCTTCTCGTATCAGTTAAAACTGCCGGACAGAACATATCAGGAACTTATAAGAGAAAATCCCTCCGTTTCGGGACTCGTCATCTTTGCGCCTGTAAAAGTCGAAGAAAAAGAGCTTCCGGCGATTAGAGTTTCAATCCCTTGCGTTGTCGTTGGAACCACGCCAGTGAATAAAACAATCAACAGCGTTGATTCGGATAATTATAATGCTTCATTCGATGCGGTAAAGCGGCTTGTCCGGGAGGGGAAGAAGAAAATCCTCTTCCTTTCAGACAAAATGCGGACAAGAACTCATGACCTCAGATATAAAGGATACGTAGATGCCCTTTCGGGATGCGGAATCAATGCCGACAAAAAACTGATAATAGCTGAGAATCCTGGAACGACTCTGTTCGGAGACAAAATTCTTTCCCTTTTCAATTCAAAAAGTTCTCCGTCCGCGATATTCGCGGCAAATTGTTTTTCTGCGGCAAAACTTCTTGAAATAAATGAAGTCCGCAGAAAGAACTTCAAATTGATCGCTTATGATGACGACGGGGACATTCTCCTGAAATTCGGGATTGAATACAGGGTCGTCCGGCAGCCTCTTTACGAAATCGGGAAATTGGCGATGAA
>JAGVIF010000410.1 GCA_020056205.1 Lentisphaeria bacterium
AGGATTTCGAAAAAAGTAACTCGGGTCTATCTGACCCGAGAGTCGCGGGTCAAATAGACCCGCGCTACCTCGAAATGCGCATTAACTTAGCGCCATTCGTGTCAGAGTATCAAAGTGTCTATAATTGAATGATTGCACGATTAAAAAATCCGCAAATCACTAAATCTTAAAATCACCAAATCACCAAATACTAAGAGCGCGAAAGTGAAAAAAGTAGAAAGGAAAAAGGCTAAAGACTGAAGGGAGAAGGAGAAAGTAGAAAAGTTTTCTAAATTCTAATTTCTCCTTTGAAACTGCCGTTGGAGTTCACAGCCCCGAGGCCCTGCGGCTCGGGATCTTCGACTTTAGCGTGTCTCTTTCTTGGCAGTTTCTTATTGATAAAACTGCGAAATTCGCAGTCGGACGCTAATTTCTAAATTTTTGTGTGTCCCTTGCGTCCCTTATGTCTCTGTGTCTCATTATGCCATTTCTTCATTATTTACACCAATTCAGATTTCGGTTCTTTTTCCGGTTTTCCTTCTGCGGTGCGGAGGAGGAGTAATGAAGAATTTTTCATTTTTTGTCCTATTGATTCCCTGGGAAAACAGGACATAGTTTTTTGATGACGCGCTGATCATTTGCACAAGATGCATAATGCCTTCCTCTTCGCAATCCAAGTCCTCCGATTTTTTTTCCACTTTGACTGAAAAATTTTTTCCTACGGAGAGCAGCCCCCAGCCGTCGGCCAACTCATCGCCGTGAAGGGTCCCCGCCGGAACCGCGATGTATAAATTATCAGCCATGCGGGCTTTTTTTATCTGTTCAAAGCGGCTGCCTTTGTAGAGGGAGTGTTCGATTTTTTCAAGATTTTTCAGGCATTTATGATATGTTTTATTCTTGGAATCCCTGTATCGCCATGATTCATATTCGCTGAATAAATTGTCGTTATTCTTAAGTTCCGGTTCATTCGCCCTGATTTCAGCCTCGAGCTTTCTTTTCAACTCCTTTTGCGCGAAAATTTTCCGGGCAAGTTCCCGGTGATTGGAACAATCCGGCCAACATTCTTCTCTGCTGCGTCTTATCTCAATGATGACTGTTTTCTTGGGCTTGTAAATTTTTTTTTTCAAAGGATATGACCAGAATGCCGCCGTATCCGCCTGGTATCTGGAAAATCTTGTCGGAACGTTTATCCCGATTCCTGTAGGTTCTTGTCTGGCCAGCCAAAGCAATATCGCGCGGCGCAGTTCAAGGGGAGGCTGGAATTCTTTGGTGTTTTTCGAAGGCTTTTCCGTGTTGGATAAAAGAACTTCGGCTTTTTTTTTCCTTCTCCACGAAAAAATTTTGTCTAATTCAATTTTCATTTTGTCTCCTTTTTTGCCTCTCGGACAAACGCTGAGCAGAGTTCTTTTGAACACGCCCTGTTTTTGTCTTTCAGCCCGCTGTTGGCGTCAACTCCGAAAGGATGAACTGTTCTGATCGCTTCCGCCACGTTTTGCGGATTTAATCCTCCTGCGAGAATGACCGGAATCTTTGTTCTGCGAACGATTTCGGCGCTTTTTTTCCAGTCATGTATTTTGCCGGTTCCGCCGGCTTGACCTGAGCTTTTGTTAAAACTGTCCAAAACAATCGCGTTAATATATGGAATGTAGGGCTCAAAATCCGGAATTGCTTCGCCTTTTATTACGTGGACGGCCAAAATTATTTTGCCGGAGGGGTGAATTTCCCCGCGTATTTTTGCCACATCATCCACGGAGCTTCCGCCGTGCAATTGAACATTGGATATATGAGTTTTTCGAAGGATTTCAAGTATTGGAGACGGCTCCGTCAGATGAGTTACTATAACGGGAGATACAAATGGCGGAAGAGATTCGGCAATGCGTCCCGCAGTTCCGGGCAATATAAAGTCCGGAGACGCGTATATCTGCCCGACAAGAAGCCCTATGGCGTCAGCGCCGGCATCTATAGCGGCTTTAAGGTCTCCCCTCGTTCTCACCCCGCATATTTTTACTCTCACGGTTTTCTCCAATTGGCTGGTAAATATTGTTTTGAGAATTAAGATTGTCGTTGTTTTGAGCTTGTTTCGGTTTTCGAGTTTCGCGCTTCGAATTTAATGCGCAAAAGAAGAAGGCGCAAAAAAACCAAGAATATGACGGATAGTAGCGCAGAACCCAGTTCTTCAGTGTTCAGTGGATATATTACAGGATGCCCGCGTTCTTTCAAGCCGCATATTGCGGATTGGATTCGCCATGAACTTTCCCAACAGCTAGGTAAAAAAGCTCATCAATCAACCTAATTGAGTATAAATCAGCGCCGAGAGAAGCAATAAAAACAGGCATCCCATTGATATTTTCCCGGCAACAACGTTTTTCCTGCTCCATTCAATTAGTTTGAATTTGTCAATCCCCGAATATACTGCCATGAAAACAACAATCAACGGAATTATAAACATGACATTATAGAGAACAAGGAAGAAAAACCATTTTCCGGCGAGAGAGTTGTTCGCGAGCAATGCCATTGTCGGAACATAAACCTGCCCGGTGCAAATAGATTCCAGAAATGTTACAATGACTCCGGTTACAAAAATTCCCGGCAGGAGCCACCGGGAATAAAGCCCGGACTTCAAAAGTTTATGAATTATATTTTTAAGGAGCGCAGGCAGTTTAAGCTTTACATCTTTCTCGTCATGGGATTTTCCATACTTCCATGCATCAATGAAAGACATAGCTGCCAGAAAAAGCAAAAGAAAGGCCATTGACAACTCCAAGGCAAACCTCAAATATTCCAGGCCTGTGAAAAGACGTATAAAACCAAAGATTCCCAGTCCGAGCGCGAGATAGGAAAAGAAACAGGCAAGGCAATATACTGAACCGACAGCAAGCAGCTTGTTTCCGGAAATACCGGACACTGTCAGCAAGCTCATCAGAAATATCAAGGTAGAAAATACACACGGATTTATCCCGTCAATCAGTCCGGCGAAAATCACCACAGGATATGAAAGTCTTTCAAATCTTCTTGTCAGCACATCTTCCGCATTGTTTATTTCATCAACAGTGGGAACTCTTGTAGCAGATATTTTTTCATGTGTCAACGCTTGAGAAATCTCCTTATCAATTTTCCCGACTGCATTTTTTCCAATTAAGAATCTATCGGACATAAAAACAGCCGGGACGGTTGTGGCTCCTTCATCAATATCATAGAGAATGCGGTATGCCTCGTAGAGTATCCGTTCGTTATTTCCCGATATGTCGTGGTATATTATTGAAACCTTATTCCCATATTTCCCTCCCGTATCAGCCAGCGCTCTTTTCAGTCTTGCGCAATACTTGCAACCTGCTCTCACAAAAATCTGAACCTTAAGACATTTATCATCAGAATCGCTCTTATTGATTGTCTTTTCGATGACTGCCTCCTTCACCGCTTTCTCCATGAAAGCGCTCTCGTGATATGAATTTCCGGACAATATTGCAACTTCGCATTTCCCGTCCGCTCCATTTATCCGTTTTGCGAATTCATTGGCATTGTCAAGAATATAGGACTCTTTGCTTTTATAGATCAGCAGCAGCGGAAAATTGATTTTATCCGTGTTGTCCATCGGCGAGAGTTCAGGGAAAGGCCATTCCATTTCCGAGCCGACCGC
>JAGVIF010000288.1 GCA_020056205.1 Lentisphaeria bacterium
CTTTTCTGACATAAAGGACTCCTATTCCCTTGGGGGCGTGAATCTTATGCCCTGACATTGCAAGTGTATCTATCTTCATTTCGCTTAATTTTATGGGAATCTTTCCGACCGCCTGGACGGCATCGGTATGAAACAAAGCCCCTTTGCTGTGCGCGATCTCGGAGATTTCCGCGACAGGATAAATGTTTCCTATCTCATTATTTGCCCACATCACGGATACCAAGGCAGTGTCGCGGTCGGTATTTTTCTCAATGAATTCAATATCTATCCGGCCTTTGGCGTCAACCGGTATCTCTATGACGGTCAAGCCCCTCCTCGCCAATTCCTTTCCAACATTTAAGACAGCGGGATGCTCAACCTTGCTTACAAGCGCTTTTTTCCTCGGAGCCATTGTGGAAACGGCGCTGAAGATCGCGGCGTTGTCGCTTTCAGTTCCACAACCTGTGAATATTATTTCAGAATCGAAAGCTCCGAGCAGATTCGCGATAGAATGCCTCGCCTTTGCTATCGCCGCATAATCCTTTCCGCCAAAGGTGTGTATGCTGGATGGATTTCCGTAATTTTCTGAGAGATAAGGCAGCATGGCGTCAAGGACTTCGGGCGCTATCCTCGTAGTGGCATTATTGTCGCAGTATATGATTTTCGAAGGATCAATTTTCATTTTATAAAGATTGCTTATTTTATTTCTTCAACATTGATTTCAGGACATATAAATTCACGCAGTTTCGCCTCTACCGTCTTCTTTAATGTGATATGAGAAACAGGACATGCCGCGCAACGGCCCTGCATCCTCACATAGATTGTCGTCCCATTAACATCAACGAGTTCAATGCTTCCGCTGTCTTTCTCAAGCAAAGGTTTTATCTCTTTATCAAGCGCCTCTTGGATTCTGACAATCTTTTGGACTATTGTCATGCATTTAAAACCTCCGTTATTCTCTTTGGGACAGCCTTTATCTTTCCATATATCGTCGAGGATGTTCTGTATTTCGTCAAGACAAGAGCCGCACGCCCCTCCCGCTTTGGTGTAATTTGTTATTTCTTCGGCCTTTCTGAGCCTGTTTTGAATCGCGACTTTCTTGATTTTTGCGTCGGTAACGCCAAAACACTTGCATACGATTTTTCCCTCATGTTCTTCGTCGGGGGAAAAGGTTTTTGGTTTTTCCCCTTTGTAGTTTGCGAGCGCGGACTGCAATGCCTCCATTCCCATGACCGAACAGTGCATTTTTTCCTCGGGGAGTTCTCCGAGCACATCAACTATGTCTTTGTTCGTCAGTTCCTCTGCTTCATCGAGGCTCATTCCCTTGACGATTTCAGTCAGCGCCGATGACGACGCTATCGCGCTGGCGCAGCCAAAAGTTTTAAATTTGGCGTCCAGTATCCGCGATTTCTCCCTGTCTATCTTCAAAGTCAGTTTTAGCGCGTCGCCGCAGGTTATGTTTCCGACCTCGCCTACCGCGTCCGGATTTTCTATTTCGCCCACATTTTTCGGATGGAGAAAATGCTCCATCACTTTTTCATTGTAATTCCACATTGCTCACCTTTTTAGTAGTTCTCCTTTGAAACTGCCGCTTTTTTCGGGGTCGGTATCGGAATCGGTATCGCTTTGTTTGTAGTAGGCGAATTTATTCGCCGTTCCTGATAACGCGCAATAAATTGCGCTACTACGAACGGATTTTGCGTGTTATTTTGTTGTTATTCTCTCCTGAAACTGAAACACAAAGGCATCCCGATGTCTATTGGGAATCGGGATAAACTTCGACACAAAGGTTTTTATTGTCGCTTTAATTTTCATCTTCTTTATTCGATGTTGAATGTTCGATGTTTGTTTTTCTCGCACTCTCGAACTCCCGAACTTCCGCACTCCCGAACTTCTTTATCGCTGTCCCTTTCGTCCCTTATGTCCTTTATCTTCCAGTTTCACCCCGATAAAACTGCGATTTTCGCAGTTTTATCAAAATGAAACTAAATTGATAAAATCGGTGTTCATCGGTGTTCATCTGTGGTTAAGTTTCAAAGGAGAATTCAGGATTCAGAATGAAAACTCCCGCACTTCCGCATTTTAGAACTATAGAACTTCCCTACTTTCTCTTCTACTTTTTTCACTTCCGAACTTTAGCGCTTTAGAACTTTTCAATTGGCTTAAAGTATTTCCCGAACCGGATATTTCAACCCTCTATTGAAAAAGACTCTTGCAAATGTATTGTGTTCCCTGTTGCTTGAACCTAAGTGCATGCACTACTAAGTTTTGCGGTTCAATCAATCAGCCGAACTTAAACTAAGTTCTTGATAATAAACGGAGCGCGGGTTTTTCAACCCGCAAGTTTCTTCTGTCGGCGGGTAAGAAAACCCGCCCTCCGTTATTTCAGACTCAATGTCTTCCCGAGCGCGCCAGCGCCTCGGGACAGATACGCGGCGCTGCTCAAACGCAAAATGTGGGTGAATCACAAAATTAAAAAAAACCATGGCTTACAAAAATTCAATAGTTTCAATCCGGCAAAAGATAATGATGGTAAGGGGCTTTGTCCTTTCCGTAGTCTACCTGAGCATCTTCCTTGAGAAAATGGCGCTTTTCTCGGTTCCGGCGGCCGCAGTAATCATCCTGATGAGAATATTGTCGGGGCAGACCTTTCCTGAATCGCTATACATCATCTGCATAGGCATGTGCCTCTCTTTCCTCTCAACCGGACGGAAATTCCTCCCCGAAAAAAGGAGCGAAAAAGAGATCGCCGCATGGCTTGATTACAAATCCGGATCGGGCGGTTTCCTGATGGCGATAGAGACGGATGAAAGGATATTAGACAAGTCATGGAAAGATGTCCTGGAAAAACTTGAGATTGTAAAAATAGACATAAAATTCTGGAGTCTTGCCCGCCCCCTCCTCTCATCTTTCGTCCTGCTCGCTCTCGCGATTGTCATTCCTCTTCCGGAAGACAATTTTGCCTCCTCCTCAAAAAGAAAAAGGCTTGATATTTCGGAGCGGAGCGAAAACCTTAAACTTAAGGCTCAGGTTCTCGGCGAGACAGGGATAATACCGGACGAGAAAAAAGATGAAATCCTCGCTGAAATCAAAAAGCTTGAGGAAAATAATTCAGCTCTGGAACCGGGAAAAGTATTCGAGAATCTTGACGCCCTCGAGGCCGCCCTGAAAGACTCAGCCGAGAACGCCTTTGCGAATCTCGCAAATATCATGAGGACTTCCGCCGAACTCAATGCCGCAATATCAAAACTTGAAAAATCGGACGACGAAAATGCGGAGGCGCAAGTCAGGCAAATCGCCGAAAAAATTCAGGAGATGCTGAACAACAACGCCGCCCTGCGGGATATGCTCGTGAAAGGAGGCATGATATCAGAGAATTCTCTCCGGCAATTTATGGACGCGAAATTCCCATGCGACACAAAAACTTTGGCGAAAATCGCAGAATCTATGCAGACGATTAAGATGCAAGGATTAAAATCCATCTCAAAAATATGCAAAGCCGGGCTGTGCTCAAAATCGGGTGAAGAACTGAAAGAATACCTCTCAACCGCGAAATCAGGCGCCGCCGACTTCTGCCTCTCAGCGGAAGGAAAATACCTGTTGCCTGAACAGGAAGCCGAGCTTTACGGATGTCCGGGCCAGGGCGGTGTTTCGAGGGGAAGAGGCGATGCCCCTATGTTCTTCGGCTCAGAAAGTCCCGATATAGGACAAGGCGAAAAATACAAAATTGAAAGCGATTCCTTAAACCCTGAAATAGGAGAAAATGTGGGAATATCTTTCAGTGCTCCGGAGGTGAAGCCGTCCGATGAAATTTCTTCGGGTCAACTTACCTCGCAAATGGAAAAAGGCGGAACGGCGAAAAAACAACAAATCCCGCACTCGGAAAAAAAAGTAATCAAGAATTATTTTTCAGAATAAGGGACTCGGAATTTACTAAAAGTCTTAAAAAAATACCGTTATAAATGAAAGGAACATGCAATGCCTTTTCTACAGCCTGCTGAGCATGGAAGCAGAGATCCTCGTAAAAGACATCATCAGGCTTTTCAATCTTGGCAAGCGACAGACTGCTCTTAGCCCTCACGAGCCAATCCTCAGGCGAACCGGGAATTATCTCATTGCTTCATCGTTATTTACAACTTTTAGACGGCAAAACTGCGGCGCACCTGCGCCGCTTTTAAAATTTTTAAGATAAGAGCCAGTTGCAAAAGTCATAAACCGCGCCGTTGCAGATGCCATCGGAGGGCTCGCAAGGTATAAGTTCAGCAAACCCCGTCCTTTGCTGAACTTATA
>JAGVIF010000219.1 GCA_020056205.1 Lentisphaeria bacterium
CACCGTTTATTATCAAGAACTTAGTTTAAATTAGGCTGATTGAACCGCAAAACTTAGGTGAATACGCGCTTTGGTTTCCCTGTCGGCGGAGAGGATTTCATCGAGGGACGGATTTTTAATTGTATTGTGCGAACTCATAGCCTTTTCTATTGTTTTCCAGATTCCGGGAATTTTTATTTCGCCTCTGATGAATTTTTCCACCGCGATTTCATTGGCGGCATTCATCACTGCCGGCATGGTGCCGCCCTGTCTGACGGCATACTCGGCAAAATCCAATGACGGGAATTTTCTCCTGTCAGGCAGGCGGAAATCGAGGGTTGCGAATTTCGCAAAATCAAACGGTTTAAGGATGCCCGGCAGTCTTTTGGGGTATGTGATAGAATACTGTATGGCGAGTTTCATATCCGGTTCGCTCATTTGCGCAAGAATCGCTCCATCAACGAGTTCCACCATTGAGTGTATGACGGATTGCGGATGAATAACGACGTCAATATGTTTTTCATCGAGGCCGAAGAGCCACTTAGCCTCGATTATTTCGAGAGCTTTGTTCATCAGAGTCGCGGAGTCTATCGTTACTTTTTTGCCCATCTTCCATGTCGGATGAAGAAGGGCGGAATCGGCTGTCGCTCTTTCGATGGCGGAGCGGTCAGCGTCTTTAAACGGGCCTCCGCTTGCGGTGAGAATAATGCGCCTCAAAGCGTCTTTGTCTCTTCCTTCCATGCATTGAAATATTGCGCTGTGTTCGCTGTCAACCGGAATTATGGAAACCGCGTTTTCGCGGGCTGCCTGCATGGCATGTTCTCCGGCGAGCACGAGCACCTCTTTGCTTGCCAGCGCGACATTTTTTCCGAGCTTTAGCGATTCGATGACCGGAAAGAGCCCGGCCGTTCCAACTATCGCGCAGAGAACAAGTTCAGCGTCGGATTTTCGTATCATGTCAAGAATTCCGTCCGCTCCTCTGAATATTTTTGAGCCTTGCGGGGCGCAGCGTTCAAGCGAGTCTGCGGAGGAGTTGTTTGCGAGAGCGAGATTTTTGCATCCGAGTATTTCAGCCTGTTGCGCTATTTTTTTGTAACCTGAAAATGCGGCAAGACCTACCACTGACACATTGCCTGTCAGGTGAGAGGCGACTTTGACGGCATTTTCGCCGATGGAGCCTGTGGAGCCGAGTATTATTATTTTTTTTCCGCGCATTCGGCTCCGCCTCCGGCTCTGCATAACAGGGCGTCCGTTTTTATTCCGGTTTTAAGGAGATATGCCGCCTGTATCCGGCGCGCATATTTCCCTGCCTCATCGTCTTTGACCAAATGTATGCTTATGCCTCCGAATCCGCCTCCGCTGAGGCGCGCTCCGATGCATCCCGGCAGCGAATGCGCGATTTCAATCAGATAATCGAGTTCCGGACAACTGTTCTCAAAATTAATTCTTGAACTTTCGTGTGAGTCGAAAAGCAGTTTTCCGAAGGAAAGAATATCGCCTTTCTCCAGGTATGAGACGGCGGACAATACTCTTTCGTTTTCCTCAACAATATGTCTTGCCCTGCGGTAGTCAACGATATGCAGTTTGCCGCGAAATTCCTCAAGAAATTTTGAGTCAACATCGCGCAATGTCCTGACGTTTTTTGCGAATTTCGCAATTTCAGCGGCGGCGCGTTCACAGCTTTTTCTTCTTGTGTTGTAATCGGAATCCACCAGATCGTGTTTTATCATGCTGTTGACGACGATTATGGAATATCCCTGCGGAATGGAGACATTTCTCAAAACTTTGTTTTCGCGAAAATCGCAGAGGATGAGAGAATCCTTCTTTCCGAATATTGAGCTGAATTGGTCCAGCAGGCCGGTTTTGACGCCGATGTATTTATTCTCCGAAGCCTGTCCTATCTTTGCCCGTTCGACAGGGGAAAAATCAAGGCCGAAAGCCTTTTCAAACGCCAGACATGCCGAAATCTCAAGAGCCGCCGAACTGCTCATTCCGGACGAGAGAGGCAAATCGGATATCACTCCGGCGTCGAAAGAGCCGAACTGAAAACCGCGTCTGCGAATTTCGCAAAGCACGCCCTTGACGTAGTTTTTCCAGTCGCCGGGCGTTTTTTCTTCAAGCGTTGAAATGGAGAATTCCTCCGGTTTGTCTTTCCAGCCGGAGCTGAAAATTCTGCAAATATCTCCTTTTGAAGGGCTTATGGCAAAAAATGTTGATTGTTCCACGGCCGCGCTCAAAACGAATCCTTCGTTGTAGTCGGTGTGGTTGCCGAGTATTTCGAGTCTTCCGGGCGCTCTTGCGATCAGGAGGGGTTCTTTCCCGTAGGAAGATTCAAAATCCGCCGCGAGTTTTCGTTCGATTTCAGTTTTCATTAATTTAGGCTGATAGAGCTTTTATTGGTTTATCATTTTTACCGGTTGGAAAGCGAAGTGGTGGTGATTGCAGGTTCCAAATCGTTTGTCGCCGTATATATAGACGGGGAAGAGTTGAAGGGATGCGCGTGCCGGATCATTTGTTTGCCCTCTGTAATTTCGAACTATCTGCAGGTTGAATCCGTTTTCGATGATGTCATCTTTTTTAAAATTCATGTTGCTCAAGGGGATTTCCCATTCGATGGAATATCCTTCGCCATTGACATTGACACGGCAAAGCTCATCAACGGAATATGAACTCGCGAGGCTGCTTCCGAAACGTGGATCTTCTTTGCGCTTTTTCATATCGTACCTTTGGGTTTTGCCCGATGCCGACGCCACGAACTGGTAGTATTCCTCAGCGTGAGAGTTTTCGGTTATGAATATTTCGATGCTGTCATCCCTCCAGACGTTTTGCGGGCCTTCGGCCATGGAAAACTCTGTCACAAGATTTTCGGGATTTGAATCATGACAGAATATTTTGAAAAAGAGCGTTATTCCGTCGGTGGCGGCGCGGATTTCAGTTTTCTCTTTGTTCCATTCCTGTCCGGTGTAGAGTCGAAGGTTGGGGAAGAGGGGCGCCGATGAAATAATTTTATCAATTCCGAGAATAGAGTCAAGGGCGAGGATATTTGGCGTTTCGGTATTGGGCAGGCCGGTCTCAAGAACCTGCCTTGTGTAATCTATTTCTTTGACTGCGGCGGACGGTTTTGGGGCGGCGCTTTTTTTATTGCCCGCCGCGCCGCCTGAAATTTGGTCTTCCGCTTCCGGTCCCGCCGCATAAATCTGCAATTCGCCGGTGAGAGAGAGGCATTTCGCCGTGAAAGTTGAAATATGACCGGCAAGAAAAGAGAAAAAAATGGCAAGCAGAACAAACGATATCACAAAAATTTTTATGCTTCGCGCCGTATTCATTTTTTTTTGGTTGCCGCCCGTTTCTCTGATGGTAAATATTCACCGAAAGAACCTGCCTGCGTGCCTGCCTGAGCGAGGACGTTCGCAGTCAGGCGGAGACACCTGCCTACCGCCCCAGCGGGGCAGGCAGGCGCACGGCAGACAGGGTTCGGTGAATATTTACCACACGATTATATTTTGCCCAAAAGACGAACAAAAGCTACCTTTAATTCCTTTTTTTTCAATGCGTCATATATTATTCCCGCAAAGTTTAGGTTTACAAATCAAGCGCGATACAATAAAATAAAGACCAGATGCGTTTTACGGAGGAAAATGGGAATGGAATCTCCTAAAAATGGAGGAAGCGACGCCGAACTCATCGCGCGATATCTTAGCGGCGATGGGGCGGCGTTTGAGATGTTGTATGAAAAGTATAAGAGACAGCTTTATTCATATATTAGGAAGTTATTGTCCGGGCGGGACAGCCCTTGCGACGATATCTTTCAGCAAACATGGATTAAGGCGATTGCGAATTTCGCAAACTACAAAGAGAGCGAGCGTTTTCTCGCGTGGATTATGCGGATTTCACACAATCTCGCGATGGATTATTTCAGGAAATATTCGAAGGAGTATCTTGATGATTTTTCGTCCGACAAGAGCGAAATGTTTTCAACATTTGATTCTCCCTGGAGGCAATTGCGCCGGAAGGAACTGGCCGACGCGATTGATGAATGCACCGCTAAATTGCCTATCGAACAAAGGGAAGTCTTCATTTTTAGAGCCGATGATATTGCGTTTAAAGATATTGCTGAAATCCAGAACTGCTCCATCAACACCGTTCTTGCAAGAATGCAGTATGCGATTAAAAGTCTAAGAAATTGTCTTAGAAACAGAGGGCAAAAAGATGAACTGTGACGAAATTCAAAAAAAGATTCTTAACGGAGAGCCCGACGCCGAAATCGGGCGCCATCTCGACGGATGCTCAGATTGCGAAGATTTTGCGAAATTCGCGGAGAACGCGATGGCTGTTGTCAGGGAGGATGCCATGCGGACGGAAACGCCGGCTCATCTCGACCGCGCGATAGAGGCTTACGCCTTGAAAAACGCCCCCGCCCGGAAGCTCTTCATTCCGCGTTCTTTCGCGTACTGCAGAAATCTTTTCACCGTTGCGGCGGCGGCCTGTTTCATCATATCGGGGTCAACGATGTTATTTGTTTCCCTGCATGGCGGGAGAGGCGTTGTTTCGCGAAGGGCAGACAGGACATTTATCTCCGCTTCCTCCGCCGTTGTGCCGCGCTGGGAGCAGGTTGGGCTTGACGACGATTATTTTGAACTTTCGGCAGGGCTGATTATCTCGCGCGAACTTATGAGATATAATGTCGCGGAAGACAAAGATTCTGCGGGTGTTTTTCCGGAAATGGACATTCCGGAGTCAATATAAATCTAAAATAGGAGGACATCAAATGTCTA
>JAGVIF010000119.1 GCA_020056205.1 Lentisphaeria bacterium
CTACGTTTACGCCGTTTCCCAATTATTATTGTACTTCTAACGTGGTGCTAACCTGATGCTAATCTTCGTGTTGTAAAGCGGTTGGTATCAAAAAAACAATCTAAAAATAAAAAAAGGAGGACGGCAATGAAAAAGGAAATCAAATTCAGGCAAACAAGGGCAAGCAAGAGCAGACTAATTGGTATCACTTTGATATTCATTGTCTTTTGCTTAAGTTCTTCCGTCGCATTTGCGAATTCCGCTGATTTTGTCCCTGATAAATACCTTGCGGAAAAAGAGGGGACGATGAAAGTATCAGTGAGTCCCGGATGGACAGTACTCAAGTATAAAGTGGGCGATAACATGATAAAAATAGAGAAATCCCAGACAAGAAAAGACTTTAAGGTTGTTGTCAATTTCATAAAGGACGAAGAGACTGACCAAAAAACAGCTTCTGCCACCGGTATTGGATAGAATTTGTGGAATTTAAATGGGGACCAGGACCAGCCCGTCCCCATAAAGTGTGGACGTTAACAATCGCAGGGAAACACGGTCCCAAGGAAGCAAAGGCTAAATTAGGTGGAGCATGGGTTGATTCCATCAAACCACTGTCAGGAATAGAATGGAGTCATACAACTATCAGTCACACTGAAAAAGCTTGGGAGGATTCTCTTGAAAGACATAACTCTACTTATACCGCAACTATAGTCGAATTCGAGGATGCCAAGGCAGAAAAACAAATTGCAGCGCCATTTTAATTCTTAATGAAAAAATCACTTTCTTTTTTCTTATTAGTTCTTTTGCCGCTTTTGGGGTTTTCACGGGAGGCGGCTGTGAATCTTCCCTTGACATTGACCCCCGGCAAATTTGTCAAAATCATTGTCAGTTCCGACACCGATTTGGCGCGGAAAGAGAATGCTATAAAAGCTTTTAAAGACTTAAAGCTTTTACTGCCGGAGGAATACTCCGAAAAGGTGATGGAATTTTTCAGGGTCTGCGACCCTAAAGACGGAATAATTTTAGCTCCGGAAATAATACCTCTCTTCCCCAAACCGTCAGAGGCTTTTTGCGAAAAACTCCTTACGGTAGCGCGTGAAAGATCGGAATACCTCGAATACTCGGCTATCCTCATATCATTAGCATGGAAGAATTGCGCCAGTGGTGAAAATGACTCTATTGCCGTCGGCACTAACGAGGAGATTGAGAAAAAGAAAACAAAAACCGAGATAAAAGAAAAATGCCTCGCATTGCTCAGAGAACTTGTCCCAAAAAACATAATGTTTTTTCCTTACATTTATAAACACGATACCTATATGACAAGAGATTATTTGTACGGTGAATACATACCTTCCAATGGAAAAGCAATGACTGAAAAGGCGGAGATGTTCTGGAAAGCCTTGTTAAATTGTGACGATTTATCTGTTCTGCGCATCTTCTCTAGTGAGATCGCCCATGACGGCAGTTTTGCCGCGAGCATTTTTGGAGTATATCGTCCGACGCATATCATAATCAGCCTTGTTGAACTATCCCTCTCGCAAAAAATTGATAAAGAAACCGGCGAGAATCTTCAGGCGTTCCTGTCAAGAATGAAAATTCCTCCCAGAGGGGAAAGTCTGGCGATCTGGTTAAAAAACAATAAGGACTCATTTTCCGCGGTTGATCACTATATCAATTTGTGCCTGTCGGTTACGGACTACGACGAGTATCTGGTAGGCATATCAGAGATGATTTCCACCATGGTCGAAGACTTCGACGACAAGGAGACCAGAGACATCCTTTTGTCAAGAAAAAAAGAACTTTATGACGTAATATTCAACCCCAAAATTCCAGACGCGGCAAGGAGCCTCGCTATTGACTTATATCTCATCACGGAAAAATATGACGACTCCTGCCCTACATTGTTTCTAAAAATCGTTGATGATAAAAATAATTTCAACAGCGGCGCTATGAAGAGAAATCTGATTCTATGTTTCCGTGATTATTCCAGCAACAAAACGATTTACGAATATCTCGCCGATCAATTAAATTCTCGTGTCAACTCTCGTTCAACACGCGCCTGGTCTGCTGACGGTCTGGCTAAATCGGACAAGACATATATCGGCAAAAAGAAACTTGCCAATATGATATATGCCTTCCTGAAGGAACAAAAACCCTTTTTTGTTGAAAAGATGGACGTCCCTATTGAAAACACTGTTCGTTCATTGGCTCGACTTATCGAAAGAAACTACGGCAGGGATTTAAACGCCTGGCGGCAAGCTATTGATGCTATGCCTGACGATCCTCCGGGAGAAGAAAAAAAGAAAAAATGATTGAGAAGTTCGGGAGTTCTAACCCGTTTTTCGCGCGAAAAACGGGTTAAGTAAGGCGGTCATTCTTGCCCGCACAAAGTAGGACAGATCTTTAGACTGTCCAAATAAAAACATGGTCAGGCTAAAGCGCCGACCTACTTCTTCGGGAAGTTCCAAAGGAGAATTTAGGAAAATTTTTTTGAGGCGTATCTTTCTCCGCCTCCCGCCTCTGCCCCATTGCCATTAGGTTAAGGATTTTTGAACGGAATATCCAATGTCCAAGTTAAGATTTTCCGAAAATGAATTCCGATGGAAATTGGATGATTTGAGGGATTGAAAAATCTTAAAATCCCCAAATCTTAAAATCTCCAAATAGGACATTGGGTGTTCAAATGA
>JAGVIF010000596.1 GCA_020056205.1 Lentisphaeria bacterium
CGGAAATTTTCAGGAAAGATGTCGCATGAACTTTTCATGCCCATCGCCCAGTTGAACCCAACATACTCTTTTTTCCCGGTCTTGTCCTCCTTTTTATAAAATTTATACGAAAGTTTTCATTTTCGACCTCACCGGATGCCCCAGGACGCGCGAAAGCAAGCCGGGACATGCCCAAGGCACCGCCCGAAAACCTGCTCCCACCAACATCACGGACAGAATGCGCAGGGATTACGAACCGTTTCATGCGGCATCCTTTACCAGTTGTTTCAACTGTCTTCCCGGGTTTAGCTCAACGATCTCCACCCGTTTCCAATTGCGCGTATCTTTTGACCACCGGCTTGGGTTTCTTGTGCGGGCGGCCTCGTACACCGCATGGCGTTTGTCCAAAACTGCCAAGTCTTGACCTGCATGCCTGCTGGCGGGAGTGACCCAGTTGATTCCGCTGTGCAGGTGGACGTTGTTGTACCAGTGAACAAACTTCTCGACCCAGGCTCGCGCCTCCTCGATATCGGCAAATCCATGTTCGGGATAAGCCGGGCGATATTTCAGCGTCTTGAACAGCGATTCGGAGTACGGATTGTCGTTAGAAACACTCGGACGGCTGAAGGAAGCCGCAACGCCAAGGCGTTCCAATGTCGCCAGCATCGTCGCGCCCTTCATCGGGCTACCGTTGTCGGAGTGTAATGTAATCTGGGCGCGGCTTATGCCCTCCTTCACGCACGCTGTCTCAATCATACTTGCGGCAAGTTCCGCGTTTTCGCTCTCGTGGACTTCCCAATGCACAATGTCCCTCGAAAAAACGTCCATGGGCATGTAGAGGTAGAAAAACATTCTCCTGACGGTGGCGGACGCGAGATATGTGACGTCCCAACTCCAAACTTGGTTCGGAGCCGTTGCCACAAGCTCCTCCGGCCTGACGTTCTGGCGGGGCTGGGACTTGGAGCGGTGCGCCAACATCTCATTCGACTTCAAAACTCGGTAAAAACTGCTCTCGCTGGCGATGTACTCGCCTTTGTCCGCAAGTAGTGGGACGATTTGACCGGGGGGAAGGTTCGCGTACTCCTTGCTGTTGGAAACATCCAAAACCAGTTGCCGCTCCTCGGCCGTGAGAGCGTGAGCTGGCGTGGCTATCGGCCCCTTGCGCCCGTCGCAGGGTTGCGTTGCCCAGCGCTCCAAAGTCCGCACGGACACCCCCAGCAGGTCGCAAGCCTTCGCTTTGTTGGCTCCAGACTCGTTTGCCTCCGCCACAAGGGCCTTGCACGCCAATCGGTCGTCTGCGCTCACTCGTCCTCCCCGGTGCCCCAGATCAAATTCGCTTTTTTTTTGAGCACCAACAACGCCGTCGTCTCCGCCAACGCCTTATCCTTGCGGCGTAACTCCTTTTCAAGTTCCTGTATCTTGCGCCGATCTTCGGTTCGCGCCTTCCGTTCGGACTTCGTCATCTTGACGGGTTCCAAGCCTGCCTCCATCTGCTTCCGCCAGACTTCGAGGTTGTCGGCGTGCAATCCCTCCTTGCGAAGGTATTCTCCCTGTTTTTCCGGGGGGAGACTTCCAAACTCAATGACGGCCTTCAACTTATCATTAGAACTGCGATCCTGGGGGCTTCGGGGTTTCTTCATGCCTCCCATAGTGCCATAGACGGCCTTCCATCTATACAGGGAGCCCAGGGACACCCCAAGCTCTTCCTGTATGGACGCTAAAGGGCGGTTGCCCCTGTTTATCATCTTCACAACCGCAGACTTCATAAACTCCTGTGAATAACGCTGTAATTCCATGCCGCTTCGATCCTTTGTCGCCCCCTTGGATTATTAAACTTTTTGCGACATCTATCCTGACGCTGGGGGCTGAGGAGTTTGCGCAGCTTGACGGCGCAGTGATGCCCGCCGAAAGAGGAGCCGAGAACAACTATTTCCTTGCCCATGCGCCCTAGAATGACACCGACTTGTCCGACGACATTATCCATTGGTGCAGGTCTTTCATTGAGCCTACTTTAGTTTCGTCGATCATGTCTCCCTCGCCTATTCCGCAACGGTCGATGCACGTTTTGCAGTATTTCACCTCTGCCCCCGC
>JAGVIF010000354.1 GCA_020056205.1 Lentisphaeria bacterium
ATACCGCTTTGGGTATGCCTCCGGTTTTGTGGCTCGTCTGAATTTCACAATCTCCTTCATCGGCGCTGGTTTTGACTTTTGCAATTGGCTCATAGGTTAAAGGCACAGAGTTTTTCTTCGTTTGACGTTGGATGTTCAATGTTGAATGTTCGATGTTCATTTTCCCTTTTCCATTTTACTTCCCATTTTTCACAACAGAGACACAAGGGACGTAAGGGACATAAGTGACACAGAGTTGTATTTATTTCCAATTTTAAAACCCTGAACGCTGAACGGTGAACCCTGAACGTTGAACGCTTTCTTTATTCTTTCCGGGTTGCTGGCGAAGCCCGCCTTAAGTATACTTTATCCCGGGCTTTGGCTATAGCCTCTTTTTCCGCGGCCGTTTCCGCCAGTTTGTCCGCATGGGAGAAATATTCAAGAGCTTTATCCGCGTCGTCGAGGAGGCGCATGCATTCTCCGAGCTGATAAAAATAGTTAAGTTGGGCTTTTCTCTCCTGCGGAAGGGGAAGTTTTCTCAATATTTCAAGCGCTCCCGCCGGGTCCCCTGTTCCCATCATGGATGACGCAAGCATGATTTTTATTTTAGGGTCATTGTGTTTTTGGCAGTATGCGTCGAGAACTTTTCTCGCGTCGGAGAAATTGTTTTTCGCCATAAGAAAGTTTGAAAGATGCATTGTCGCGGAGGCGGAATCCGGATTCAGGCAGAGCGACGCGACGTATGCGTTCAATATTTCATTTTCGCCGCCTTTCTTGTGTTCGAGAGCTTCTCCGTATGCGAGAAAGTCCTCGCTTCTCAGGGGAAGAGATGACGGGGCGCTCCACGTAAGAACGATCACATAAGTCAAAAGGCAAAGGAGGAGAGGCATTGGGCGCTCCTGCGATTTTCGCAAATATGAGATGAGGATTTTGACATAATATCCGGCGAAAAAAGCGAAGAAGGGGAGAAGCGCTATTCTGTACCTTGCAAGGGGAAGAAAGACAAGCATTGGGAGGGCTATTGACGCAAAGTAAAAAAAGATGATTGAGAATCTCTTCATATCTCTGAATCTTGCTATCGAGACAAGGAAGCCTGAAACTCCGAGCGGAATTAATAACATTGGGCCGATGAGCCATTTAAGGAAAGGGATTTGATTCCGGATAAAATAATAATTGAGGTTATTCGCTATTTCATAAGGTTTTATCATATCAAAAAATTTGGAGACATACACCTGGGTTTTTTTCATAAAAGGATCTGCCTTGTATTCAACAAAGACGGAGGAGTCTGGGGCAAAAAGATCAAGTTCATCGCCCGCCGGGTTTATTTTCATTTCAGAGCCGGCTCGTAAAACATAGGAGACTCTTGGCGTCCCGGGAAAAAAATTGATGACGCCGGAGCGGAAAAAATTGATTGCCAGCACGCAGAGCGCGGCCGCGAATGTTCCCAGAAAGAAAAAAAACGCTTTTTTAAGCGCCGTGTTTGGGTTTTTGCTTTTTTGAGAAAAATCAAAAAGATAAAGGACTGCCCAAATTGACAGAAAAGCGCTCACAAGAATCCCCGAAAATCTTACTGTGGCTGGCAAGAGGAGAAGGAATCCCGAAAGAAAAAGAATGATTTTTTTTGAAAGCCTTTTATGAAGCAGCAATCCTGCTGAAATTGCCATGGCGCCCGTAAAAGTGTAAAGCGATTCGACAAGGGTAAAGGACTCATACATGATGAGCGGACCGTATAACGCGGTTAAACACCCGGAGATAGTTGAAGAAATTTTGCTGCCTGTGAGCCGCGACGAGATAAAAACGACAGCCAGCGACAACCCCACGCCGAGCAAATGCTGGCAGAGGACGATGCCGTAGATGGGAATTTCATTTCCCGTCAATGCGGACAGGACCCCAAAAATCCCTCTGTAAAGGGAAAACTTTATAAGCCCCCTGGCGAAAGCCTGTCCGAACTCGATATGCGTCTTCATATCAAGCCCGTTTATCAGGTGGTATTCGGTGAAAGGGGAATTTTGCCAATAGCCGAAGACAAGGAGGCGCGCGATTATCGCAAGAAAGAATGTAATCGCGTAGGGAAAAAAGCGAGAATGGAAAAAAAGGTTCTTTTTCATCTTGAAACATCTGTGATTTGCGCGGCGCGAAATCTATTGAAGGGAACTGATATAGGATTCAACCACGGAAATAAGCTTTTCCAAATTGCCCCAGTCGGGTTCTTCAAGTCGGCCTTCATGCTTTTTTCAAAAGCTTCCGCAAGTTTGCTTTTGCAAACTATAAAAGAAATTTTACTATCATACAGGAGCTTGACCGCGTTCATATCCTCATTTGCAAAAAACAGCCAGTCACCGGGATTTCCAGCTTCAGTCTTCTTCACTTATGACAATTCCTTCTCTTAAAACAGCTTCAAAAAACGGATCCTCTGACTTTATTTTTTCTTCAAGCCTCTCCGGAGAAATAGGCAGCAGAAAGAATGATCTTTTGCACAGGAACAGATGCCCCAAATGCTTTGATGCAGTCAAGGAGGGGGCTTTCTGTGTATCGCAAAGATGCCGGCAAGTTTTCAGATATAAAACGCATATTTTTCTGTTTTCCTAATTCTTTCCAACGACAATTTCATACTATACAATTTTACGTCAATGTAGAAATCAACGGTTTTTGTCGGGCTTCAATTGGGGGAAGAAGATTACATCTCTTATTGATTCGGCGCCGGTGAGAAGCATGATGAGGCGGTCTATCCCTATTCCCATTCCTCCGGCCGGCGGCATGCCGTGTTCGAGGGCGACAAGGAAATCGTCGTCTATTTTGCCATCGGCTTGCGCTTTGCTTTCGTGTTGAGATTCAAATCTTTTTCTTTGTTCTATGGGGTCGTTGAGTTCCGAGTAGCCCGGAGCGATTTCCTGTCCGTTTATTTCAAGTTCAAAAACATCAACTTTATCCGGGCAATCGGGGCATCTCTTCGCAAGAGGCACGAGGGATGCCGGCAGTTTAGTGACAAAGGTCGGCTGTATGAGGCGCGGTTCTGCGATTTTTTCATAGACCTCGTGTGTTATTTCGGATTCGTCCATTTCATTGGAGATGTCCAGCCCCATTGAGAGGGCTTTTGCGATTTTCGCAGATTTTGTCAGGGAGAACCAGTCGTTGCCGGCATTTTCTCTTATGAGATCATCATATTCGATTTTTTTCCAGGGCGGCGTTAGATCAATGGTCTCGGCGTTTTCTTTTTCTATCTTCATTGAGCCGTTGACGCAGATGGCTGCGGACGGTATCAGGCGCTCAGCGAGATCCATCATTGTCCGGCAGTCCCCATAAGCCTGATATATTTCGATCATAGTGAATTCGGGATTGTGTTTTCTTGACATACCCTCGTTTCTGAAATTTCTGTTGAGTTCAAATATTTTATCGAATCCGCTCACGAGGAGGCGTTTCAGATACAATTCCGGAGCTATCCTCATATACATTTTTGTGTGGAGGGCTTCATAAAAAGTCTCGAATGGTTTGGCGGTAGCGCCGCCCGGGATGGGCTGAAGCATCGGAGTTTCGACTTCAAGAAAACCTTCCGAGTTGAGGAATGTCCGTATTTGGCGGACTATCTCAATCCTTTTTTTGAAAATGTCCACGCTCGACTGATTGACGGCGAGATCAAGGTATCTCTGACGGTATTTTTGTTCAACATCGGTAAGTCCGTGCCATTTTTCCGGGAGGAAGCGGAGCGCTTTTGACAATAGACGGAATGAGTCGGCTTTTATTGAGAGCTCGCCGGTTTTGGTCAGAAAAAGGATGCCTGTTACGCCGAGGAAATCTCCGATATCAACGATTTTGAAATTCGCGTAACTTTCATCTCCGACGGCGTTTTTCTGGATATAAACCTGTATCCTGCCGCTGTAGTCTCTGATGTCGAAGAACACCGATTTTCCCATGTCGCGCATTGCGGTGACTCTTCCCGCCGCTGATACTCTGACTTCCGTTCCCTCTTTGAGCTTTGATCTTATTTCAGAAATTTTTCCGTCCGCGTTGAAGGCTTGTCCGTAGGGGTCTATCCCCGCGGCGCGCCATTTTTCTATCTTCGCCTTTCTAATGCTGAACATGTCATCTGTTAGATCGGAAGA
>JAGVIF010000179.1 GCA_020056205.1 Lentisphaeria bacterium
CTTTTGTTTATGGTCTGTTTCTGTTATTGCAAAGACAAGTTTGCCCCGATTATCTACGCCGACGCCGTTTCTATGCCTGTGATTATCGGACGCCGGATTGAACTTTGGGTGAATTTTACCTTTATGAAGGAGCAGAGGACCAGATTGCAGGGCATATTTCAGTTCAAGCCTAGACTTGGCAAAATCTTCGCTTTCAAGGATTCCGGGAATCCCATCATTTCCTACAAAGAAGACACCATTGGGTTTCAGGAAGAAGTTGCCTTCTCCGTCCTTGAGGTTGATTGGATTGAACACCGTCGAATTTTCGATGTGGAGACCAAGAGGTTTGTTTTGATCAAAAATTCCGCCATTCATGATGAACTCCAGCTTTTCCCCTCTTGATTCGATGATTTCCTTGACCTTTGAAAATCTCTTAAGAGGTTTGCCCGTTTTGCAGTCCAACCAGAACAGTTCTATGGCATCTGCCTCAGCAATGAAGACTCTGTAAGCTGTGCCCTTGAAAACCATTTCCTTGTACTCTCCCGCTATGCTTGCGAAATTCGCAAACAAGAGAATCGCCAAGACACTACGCAATAAAGTTTTTATAAATTTTAATTTCATTTTTTCTTCGTGTTAATTCGTGGAATTCGTGGACAATTTTCCATCGCGCCAGACGGCAATGCTGTCCTTTCCGTCGCCGTCCCAATCGCCGATAAGATAGATGTCTCCGTCCTTTGCGAAATTCGCAATAAATTCAGAATCAATTTTGCCGTCGAGATCGCTGTCAATCAGGAACTTATTTCCCCGGCGGATGAATATGTCGTCCTTGCCGTCGCCGTCAAAATCGCCGGACACAAATTCATCCGGGCTTGCGAAATTCGCATAAGTTATTTGACGGTCGGCAGTTCCATCGCCGTCATCATCAAAGTACACGATGTTTTTATTGCTGAACGCGATGCTGTCCTTTTTATCTCCCTGCCATTTTCCCGCGAGAAACTGTTCAGGCTCGAAGTCCGTTTTTATGCTGTATTCAATGTCGTGTTTGCCGTCGTAATTGGTGTCCATGAGAACAGTTTTTCCTCTTGCCACGGCTATCTTGTCTTTGCCGGTGCCGTCCCAGTCGCCGACAAGATAGGTTTTTTCTTTTTTCCCGGAGCCGTAGGAATAAATGAAATCAAATTTTCCGTCAACGGGATCGTCAACAATTATTCTGTGTGATTTTCTCATCCAGATGCCGTCCCTTCCGTCGCCATTCCAATCGCCGGCGAGAATTACACCATCTTTGTTCCCCAACGAAATATCCGGAAGATATCTGATTTTTTCGGCGGTTTCCTTGAGTTGTTTAACACTAAATGAAATCAGCGCTCCAGTTGTTTGCAGGATAATTTTGTCGTCAAGTAAAATGATTTCGGGTAAGGATTCCGTGTTAATACTGTTGGGAGCTTTTTTTAGGATTGAAGTTATTCGCGAGAAGCTGACAGGGATTTTTGCACAAAAAGATGTATTCATATCATAGTATATCCAATAGTATGTCAATATGAAATCGTCGCGGATGACTCCGTCACCACGGATGACTCCTGAAGATAGGGGCGCTTCGTATGTTGTTCCTTGGTATTCCTCGACGAAGCAATATAATTTCACAAATGGGATTTCAGCGGTTTTCTCAAGGATTTTGTTCTTTGTCGCCCCCATCAAAAAGAATTTACCGTCAGTAGATTTGAATCTGAGATAATGGTACGAACCGTTGGTGATGTAGATTTTATCAACGTATCGTTTGAAAAACTTCTCATCCATTGATTCCAGTGGGTGAATCGTTGTCCCATCTATGATAAAATCTTCATGTTCTCCTGATAAATACGCTCTGGCGATGAATTTATCTGAATCCAATCGGAATATTGCATCGCAAGAGTATGGAGCGATGTTATCAAGCGCGTTCAGGGGAGGCTTGCGCCGTGATGATGCGAGAAGCTGGCATTTACCTGTCACGAGATTCATTTTTGTGAAACCGCTCTCGACTTGTGTGCCGTTATGCGTGATATCATAGGAGAGTAATACATTATCTCCGTCTATCGCTAATACGTTTGACCACCCCCTGCCCACGGCGGAGTGGTGTTTCCAAGTCTTCTTAGCGATATCATAGACGGACAGGCCCTCTCTCGATGGGACGACGATGTATTTTTCAGAAACATAAAAATGCCCAGAGATATAGGTCTCTTTTTCACGGGGTATGGTCAGAATTTCCTCGCGCGACATATCCTTTTTTAAAACATGAATTTCGGTTTTTTTAGTCCCATTTTGATTCGCCGTATAGCTCTCCACCATGACGTATATTTTATCTTTGCATGCGACGGCATCTTCGATTGTGAAGTTGAATTTTCCATCTTCAATCAATTTTATGTCGTAAGGAATCCAGAAGTCTGACAACATCAGTTTTGGTGTCTAGCTATCTCCTCCCCCGTCTTTCAATTCAGGGATTTCCCCGAAAATAAGCTTTTCCAATTCTCTTATTGCGACGACTGATGTTTCCCTGCCAATCTTCTCTTTATAGGCGCGTATTTTTTCGTTGAGAATCCGTAGATCATCATGGGGAATTTTATTGACACTCTCCCAGCCGCAAATGATGGAATTGAGTTTGATATCCGCTCCTGGACGAGCGGTGAGATATTCAAGCATGGCATTCAATATTTTAAGGTATGTCTCACCATCGAGATAATATCTGTATAAAGAATCTTCTATACTGAGATTCCCTCGGACGATTTTGTCGGCATTCGCTCTCGCAAATTCATTGAGCAAGGCGATATTTTGTTTTTCTTGGTCGCTGAAAAAATGGGGCGTATGTGCATCACGGGGCTTGTTTTTAATTTTCAGAAATAGGCTTGTTGCTTTCAGTTGGATATTATCGGAGGCCGCAAGTTCGTCAACGAACCCGATGAAGATATTGTCGAGGTCTTTTTGGGAAAGATGTCCGCTCCAGTCAACAAAATAGGGAGTTGCTCCATCTCTACGCCAACAGAATTCATCGATAACGGTACCGTAAAAGATTTGACCTAACGTTACTGAATCAATCAGAAGTTTCTTGTACGCCTTTTTAGTCTCGTCGCAATTTTCCGTCCAGAATGGGGTGTAAGCGGCCGCAATCATCCAAAAACGCATATGCCCAAATCCCCACCTAAATGCCTGTAAATTTTCCGTACACCACTCGAAAATATCCCTAATGTTTTGTCTCAGGTAGGCAGTTTTCTCGACATCCTTGTTCATGCACCCGTAGTCGTGGTATGCGCACAAGACTCTTGATCCCGACAACAAAGTGTCATTGGCTATGTCGAGCCATGTCTTCCGCCCGAACAAACTTTCTCCCGTATCTTTTTTAATTTCTTCTTTCAGGGTCGTCATTTGCCGTTTCATAAGTTCCGAGGCGAGAATAGCTGAATCAAGATACTGGGAGCTCTTCATGACGTTGACAACTGCCTTGTCGTAGAACGTGTCAGTAACACCTTGTCCTATCTTCGAACAAGGATATGCCGCGTTAGCGTACGCGGCGATACGGAGCGGATTGACTTTAGGGTCATCGCAGTTAAGCGCCCATGCCGATTCCACGGCCTGCGCCGATAATTGATAAAGCCCGCAATTATATGCCCACAATGCCTCCTCAAGATATTGTTTGCCCTCTTCGGCTTTCCCCCATTTTATTCCAGTCTCTTCGTGGACACCTGTTTTTTGAGATATTTTCTCCGCGATTTCTCGAGCCATATCATCTATTTTCTCTATGGCGCCCGTAAAAAGCAATTTACTCTGCGGCGCATTTTTTTTAGAAACAAAGACAGTCATCGCAAGTTCTTTGTTGTCAGTCAGTTCAAAGACGCCGTCAACAAGATAATCGGCCGTCGCGAAATCGGCGTCACTATTGTTCAGATAATTTTCCAAAACGATTTCGGAGATATTTTCGCGCTCGCAGACAAGGATGTCCTTGTTTGACATAAGACGTATTGACACCATTTTTTTAAGAGATTTTTCGAATTCGATGAGTTCGGGTTTGGATGTGATAGCTCTAAAGTTCAGGATGGATACGGTCGTGAGCATAGGGCCGCCCGTAGCAATTTTTTTGATTTTCTCGGCAAAACTGCGAGCTATAATCTCGGGAATTTTGATGGCCTCATTATTTTTATCATAAGGGATTGCGATGACATCAATGACAACCGCATTTTTTGTTTCGATAAGCCGGGCGACAATATATTTTTCATTGTCCTTCTCGAAAAGTTCCAGAAATATCACTGAATCCGCCCCCGAATTCTGAACTAATTTTATCGCGCCGCCCGATTTTTCATATTCCCTCAACAGATAATCCTATTCGCTGCGTTCGAGGACGGCGATACCGTCTTTCTTGGAAAGTTCGATGGCGGTCAAATCCATTTCCTTTGAAAGCCTTTCAAAATCGCCTATGACTGCGACTTTCGCAGCCGGATTCCCGCCGTTTTCAACGGATAGCGTTTCTCCGCGTGCGAAAAATAGAACCACGAACACGCTCATCAGAAATGACAGTGTTCCGGCAATTGATTTTGTCATCGTAATATTTACCTCTTGCTTATTTTCACTGCGAAGACATAGGGACGTAAGGGACACAAGGGACGCAAGGGACATAAAACTCAAGAATTCAGGATTCAGAATAAAAACAACTCCCTTTCACCTTTCGCACTTTAGAACTTCTTTATCGTTTTCTCTTTCCTGTCTGCGTGCCTGCCTGAGCGAGAACGCTCGCAGTCAGGCGGGCACCTGCCTACCGCCCCAGCGGGGCAGGCAGGCGCACAGGCAGAAGCTGTGAACTCCAACGGCAGTTTCAAAGGAGAATTCAGAACGAAAATTCCCGAACGTCCTTTCCCTTCTACTTTCTTCTTTCCACATTTCCGTTGTTCGTAGTAGCGCAATTTATTGCGCGTTATTAATCGTCTCGTAATAGTCTCGATGCGTCTTCGATTGGAAAAACGAAGCGCGGGTTTTCCAACCCGTGAGTTTCTTCTGTTGGCGGGTAAGAAAACCCGCCCTCCGTTAATTTTAAACTCCATATGGCGGTCTAAAGTCAAATATCCCGAGTCGTTAGACCTCGGGGAGCGGTCTTACTTAAAGTTTCTTATTGATAGAACAGCAAAATTCGCGAAAAATAGAACCGCCAAGACAGCAAGGCGCCAAGTCTTCATCGCCGCAGGTTTCATTTTTCCCTTCGTGTTAATTCGTGAAATTCGCGGACTATTTTTATTTTCGCTGCCCGCATTTTGTTTTGGCGGGTTCATATTTTGATTATATTCTGGAATACGGCGTATTCGGAATTGTCTTCTTTGATGGTCTGGATTTTGAGCGGGGTCATAGCGAGTTGTCCGCCGGAAAAATTTATCTCGAAAGTTTTTTCCGCTGTTTTCAGGCTGATTTGGCTGTCAACGGCGTAGACTTCGCTGTCGGCCGGATATATCCAGAGCGAGTTTTGTCCGTTGTCGGCGCAGACTGGTTCTCCTGGTCTGAGAATAAAGTCTTGCGAGTATATTTTTTTCCACTCGCCGGAGCCGCGGGTTTTTTTCATAACTATGTATTGCGCGACGACTTTGCCGGAGGTGTTGAGGAGAGATTTTTTATTTCCTGTAACAATATCGAGTTTATCGTTATTTATTTTTGACGCCCATAGGAGACTGTCGGAGAAGAGTTTGTCGAGTTCGGAACTTATGATTTTAAGCGATTCTATCTCATCGGCGCTGATTTGGAGCGCCGCCGATGCCGCGCCGTTTTGGGTCTGCATATTTTTCGTTGCCATAAAGACGCCGAGGGGCAGGAGAATGATGAGAAGCGAAGCCGCGAGGGCTGTCGCGTAAAATATTCGTCTCGGGATTAGAATATACTGTCCGCAGTCAGGCGGGGCGAAGGACTTTTTGTTTTTGATAGAGTTTAGTATTTTTTCGCGAATTTCGCATTCCGAGCCTTCCGTGAAACGGATTGACTCGCCCCATTCCCTGAGCATTTTTTTTGTTTTGTCATCATTCATAATGAAACTCCTATTTCATTGATACGGCGGGTTCGGCCCATTGCTATCAATTCAAGGGGATAGAACTCACTTGAACACCCAATATCCAACACGGAACACCCAATTATGAAGGAAAGGCGATGTATCCCACTTGGATATTGGAAATTCGTGTTCATTATTGGATATTCAAATCCTTAAGTTGATAGGCATGGGGTTCGTCCCCGATGCCGATGTTATTATGGCTTAGACGCATATAGGCATAAAATTCTTTGCGGTTATGCTCTATTTGGAATTGCTCTTTGCGCTCGGAGATCGCAAGCTACTCCGCAATCTGACACGTCTACGTGTAAATTTTCGGCCTTATAGAGTATGTCTTTA
>JAGVIF010000201.1 GCA_020056205.1 Lentisphaeria bacterium
GCTCTTCCGATCTACCAGCCGAAGGCTCCTCAGGATATCCAGGTAGCGCGAGAGGTGAGATTTGTCGAACCCCGTGTCGTTGATGATTTCGGACAGCTTTCGCTTTCCCTGGGCGATGGCCCTTAGAATGACGAAGTAGTTGCGGGGCTCCCGGAGTTCTTCCCGGAGGAGAAATTCCACCTCGTTGTAGAGAAACGACCCCCGGTCCAGAATGATCCAGCGGATGTTTTCCAGGGGCGACAGGTCGGGGATGACCTTCTCCAGGTAGGCGGGGATGGCGCCGAAGAGGCTGTAAAGGGCGACGCGTTGATCGAAAGGCAAATCCGGGAAAAGCGCCTCCAAAGCGTTGAAAGGCATCTCCTTCACTTCAAGCGATCCCGTCCGCCGACCGTAAAGGGGCGCTTTGGAAAAGAGAACCTCCTCCTCCATCATGCCGATGCTCGATCCCGTCAGGAGCAGCATCAGACGGCTGTCCCGCAGGTGCAGATCCACGCCCTTTTGGAAAATGGAGGAGACGGCGGGATTGGCGTTTACCAGGTAGGGAAATTCATCCACCGCGAGGATGAAGCGCTCCTTGCGGCTTTTCTCCGTCAGGTAGGCGAATACCTGCGGCCAGTCCTGAAAACCGGAGGCGGCCAGGATGACGTCCTGAAAGAATTCGCCGACCTCCCGGCCCAGATTCTTCAATTGCTCCCGTTCCGACGCGGCGTCGGCCAGGAAATAGACGCCGCGTTTGCCCCGGAGAAACTCCCGGACGAGGCGCGTCTTTCCTACCCGCCGCCGGCCATAGATCGGGATGAACTGGAAACCGTCACGGGCGCACGCGTCCTCGAGGAATCTCAACTCACTATGTCTATTGACGAAATTCATAATCCTTTGAGGCAATTGCAAAAGTAAAAATTAAGCCGAATTTGTAGTCACCGGTCCATGAAGCTCGACTATGAACCGGACCCTGATTCCAATATCAAACGGAGGGCGGTGGCCATCCATAATAATTTATATAAATCATTGAAAATAGAAGGAGAGTGTGCTAAATTCCGCTTCGAATTCCGATCAATAAAAAAGGAGGTAAGCGGTAAGGAATGAGCCCACTTTTCGACATATGGCATAGCATACAGCACACTCTTTTCCCTTGGATCGAAAGCGAACTGGACCCTCTGACAGAAAAGCAGCAGGAGTTTATACGGGTGATTGAACTGGCAGAAATTCAGAAACATATGAGCCCGTATCGGTGGCAAGGGGTCGGGCGCAAGCGGGATGATCGTCTGGCCATTTTGGAGGCTTTCGTGGCCAAGGCGGTTTACAATTTTCCGACAACGAAAATGTTGATTGCTTACTTGCATGATAGCGCGAATTTGCGGCGGTTGTGCGGATGGGAGAGCAAGGGGGATATTCCGTCGGAATCCACGTTTTCTCGGGCGTTTGAAGAATTTTCGCGAGGTGGTCTGGGGGAGAAGATTCACGAGGCGATGGTCAAGCAGCATGCCGGCCCAAAGCTTGTGGGTCATGTCAGCCGTGATGCAACAGAGATTGATGCTCGCGAGAAGCCACTTCGCAAAGAACCGAAATCCCTCCAAAACAAGCCGAAACGCAAGCGGGGCCGTCCACGCCAAGGCGAGGCCAAAGTGGCAAAAGAACCGAAACGGTTGGATTTGCAGCTTGGCCGTGGCCTGGCAGAGAACATGGCTGATTTGCCGACACGGTGCGATGTGGGCACCAAGATCAATGCCAAGGGGTACAAAACAAGCTGGATCGGTTACAAACTGCATATTGATTCGATCGATGGGGACATTCCGGTAAGCGCTCTTTTGAGTTCGGCCTCGCTGCATGATTCTCAAGCAGCCATCCCCTTGACGCAAATGACCGCCGAGCGAATCACCAGTCTTTACGACTTGATGGACTCGGCCTACGATGCACCGCAGATCAGGAGCTACAGCACCGGACTGGGGCATGTTCCAATCATCGATACCAACCCCAGGCGGGGAGAAAAGAAAGAGATGGATCCTGCGCAAGCGGTGCGTTTCAGGAATCGTACTACTGCCGAGCGGGTCAACTCGAACTTGAAGGACAATTATGGTGGAAGATTCGTGCGGGTGCGCGGGGCCGCCAAAGTGATGACACATCTGATGTTCGGACTGATCGCGATAACGGCAACACAGCTCTTCCGACTCCTGGAATGAGAGAAAGGTGAATGATATAGTATCTTTACAATGTAATAAACGTGGTTGCCGAGTCGCCCGCATGGCGTAACTATGCCCAGAAATTGGATATTTTGGAGGTTCTGGCGTTATATTGACCATATTTATCAATTCTGCCCCAAGTTTGACGTTATGACTGTAGATCGTGCAGTGTCAACTGCCGGCGAATTTAGAGTTTTGCAATTGGCTCTATATTATGAGCTTTTAATACCCCGCAGCTTGCTGCGGGGATGATTTATTACGTCAGCAGATTCAGGATTTCCGGGCCGAAGCGGTTTGCACCCTCGGCGGAGAGGAGGCCGGGGCCGGCGATCTTCTGAAGGGATGCGTTCTCCAGCCGCGCCAGACCGATGAGCTGTGAATCGGAGAGGAGCATGAAACAGGCGCGGTTGATCTCCTCCGCCTTCTCGAACCGCCAGCGGTACAGCAGGCGGAGCCGCTCCTTCTGCACGGAGGTCAGTTGCGCGTATCTGGCGATGTTCCGGTGAGCCGACCGGTCGAGAACCCTTGGCCGCCAGACAACCGCGGTCATTCCGACGAAGAGGCGCTTTGCCTCCTTTTCCAATCCCTTTTCATGCAGTTCCGCGTCCAGTTTCCGGTAAAGGTCGGTCAGGTGGGCCGTGTCGAGGGCTGCGTAGTCTAACTGTTCCTCGGAGAGGGGCCGGAGATCCCACCGGGAGCGCTGCATCTTCTTCTCCAGCGTGACGCCGAGGTGGGTCTCGAGCAACGTGGAGAGGGAGAGCAGCCGGAATCCGAGAAGCGACGCGGCGCGGTGCGTGTCGAAGATGTTCCGGAAGCCGAAGGCGTAGTCCC
>JAGVIF010000070.1 GCA_020056205.1 Lentisphaeria bacterium
ATATTTATAATAATATGGACAGGCTCTACTTATTAATTCCGGGATACTGTTCTTTCAGCCAGTCGCGCGCCGCGATTTTGTATTTTTCCGGAAAGTCGTGGCCGACATCTATCATTGGTATGAAGGTTACGTTTTTTTTCTTGGCGATGTCGGCGAACTGACTCGGATAACTTTTCACCTTGCCTTTTTTATCAATGCGCAGTCCTTGGGTTCCGTAAGGGCTTTTTTCCCCAATCAGCACGATGGCTTTAGACTCCCGGGGTATTTTATTGGCTTCCGCGCCGCCTTCGGCTAAAATATAGTGACTGAACTGTTTGCTCAATGTCTTGTCATCAATGATTGCCCCTATGGTGTGAGCGCCATTGGAAAATCCGCCGATGACGTGCCCCGTGTTCGCGATGTTTGGGATCTTTTTCTTCAACAGCTTAAGAATACGCGAATACTGTTCGGCTATGTGCTTGAAATCATTAGGATTGATATATATTGCCGGGGGAGGTCCGTTGTTAAGTTTTTTCTTAAACAAGGGCAGATTGACGGAAATAAATTTTTTTCGTTCTGAAAAAAAAAGCGCCTCGCCGGGAGCGTTCCCGATTCCGCCGGACCCGCCCCCCAGGAAAATCAGCAGGGGGTATTTTTTGCCGGAATCATAATCTTCCGGCAAGACAGCGGAGGCAAATTTGTCTGCGGATTTTCCGCTCTCCATTTCGACTAAGCACTGAGGGAAATCCTCGAGTTTAATCTCTATTTGTTGGTTGGGTTGCAGCGCAGGCTCTTGCGCCTCTTGCGCCGCGCCTGTCACAGCTCCGAAAAAGAGTAATCCCGCAGCGATTAATCCGATTCGCGTAAACATATTTTCCTCCTTAAAAATAAATAGAGCCTGTCCATAATAATAATGAAAGGAACATGCAATGCCCTTCGATAATGTAGCATGCCAAGTCGAACGGGCTACTACTCCTCCGCGTCATTTTGTAATTGCTGATTGCTTCACAATAGTCTCAATGCTATTGGGAACTCGCGCTCCAAAGCGGAACATTCGGAACAAAAAACGATTTTGCAGCTTGCGGCATCCCTGGCGCAAAGGACGTGTCCGTTTGCGAAAATCGCAAAATCTTTTTTTTGCGCATACTCTTATTGTCCGGGGAGCCAGGATGAGCTAAAAAAACGCCGGAAGGAAATAGATTTCGTGATTCTTCGGTTGAATATCCGCAGGGCGGCTTGCGCCTAACCCGTTTTTCGCGCGAAAAACGGGTTAAGAGCCATATACGTGAATACTTTGCGCGGCGGACGGCAGAAAATTTACGCCCATCCAGCAGATAACGAGGGCAACTGTCGCAATTATCAGGACAATCATCTGCCACCGGAGATTGCTTCTCTTCCGCCAATAGAGATGGATGTAGGCGGCGTACGCGAGCCACGTGATGAGAGCCCATGTTTCTTTTGGGTCCCAGCTCCAGTAATCGCTCCATGCCTCCTTTGCCCAGAAAGCTCCGAACAGCATTCCAACCGTCATCAACGGAAAACCGATCTGAACAAGGTTGAAGACAATCTCCCCCTGTTGCGGGTTGAGTTCCTTTTTTCGCAAACGAGCCGCGAGCAGAAAATACAGGGCGCATACGCCCGCAAGCACAAGAGAAGAGTACGAAACCATGTACGCGACGACGTGTGGAATAAACCAGGGGCTTTTCAGCGCAGGCATCATTGTTTGGTCGAAGGCGCCAGGATCCACCAGGTCCCTGACGCAGATCATGGAAGCCAGCGCCAATATCAGAACACTCAGCATCCTGTTGGCAAATTTGAAATGCACGATGACCGCAATGACCGGCAGAAAGCAGGCAAACCACAGTCGTGTTTCTCCCATTGTTCTGAGCGGAGGGCGGCCGAGGGTTATCCACATATATCCGAGCAACCCGGCGACGCAAGCGCCTCCCGCCAACAGCAATCCCATTCCTGTGCGCCTGCGTGCCGTGGCGTATCCCAGCGCTCCTGCTACCCAGCAGACTATGGCCATGCCCAGACACAGGCGAACTATGATGATTCCGGTCATGTTCTCTTCCCCCCCCATAAATCCGGTCTGAACCATAATATCCAGAAAGTTCCCGCAAGAATCATCGCCAATCCGGCGTAAACATATTTCAATGTCGGATCGTTGACGATTTGAAATCCGGCCCAGCGGCTTGCGGCGCCGCGGCCGACATCGTAGTTCGTCAGGTAAACCCACCACGGCCCGATATGGAGAGGACGATTCACCACCACCGTTTCGCGCCGCGCGCGCCCGTTTTTCTCGACTATCTGAAACTCGGCCCGAAATATACTCGGCGACGGCGGAATCATCACTAGGGCGCGGCCTATTCCCAGCGGCAGTTCGGCCTTATTCGAGAACGGACCTCCGCAGGAAACCCATCCTTCCGCCAATTTGCGGCCGTTTGTGTTTTTGACCAGCACAAACGCCGCGGGGCAAGCTCCCTTCACGTCTGTGCTTTCCCAACCGTTCTGATCCATACGAAATATTGCCGACGGGAGAAACTCCAGAATTTCCGCTTCGATCTCTCCCCATGAAAAGCTCTCTCCTTTTGCGCACCACCGTTCCGTAGCCTCAAACCGCTCCCGGCCATCTCCCCGGGCAGTCACAAGGGCCAGTTTTGGAGGATAATTTTCCAGATCAAACGACGCCAGCCGCAATTTTGCCGGCAGGAAAATTTCTTTCCCGCCATTCACGAAGAGTTCCGTCCCCGAACCTCCCACTGACATCTTTACAGACAAACTCACCATCTCCGAGGTGGCGCACATAGCCATGCCCATCGCGAGAAGAATCCCGCCGTGCAATACGAGGAAGGAAAGTTGTCGCGCCTGAAACCGTCGGATTCTTCTTCCCATTGCCGCCGCCACATTGACAAAAAGGATTGCAAGACAACCGGCCAGAGACCAGCCGCGGTGAGGATAGGCAAGATGCAGACGCGGCAAAAAAAAATTCACAGTTTCTTCGCCGGATGGCGCCGATGGCATAAGCGTTGACAAAATAAGGATTATTGTGATGAGAGACCCGCATGCCAGCGACAGATGGAGTCCGCCAAGCCACCTGACGAATGAAAATTCTACGAATGCTGCGGCTGCCGTTATTGTGACGAGCGACAAAATTGCAAACGCCATGCGGTTGGCGGGATACTGCGGAGCAATGGCCCTGCCGCCGAGGAGCAACTGAACGGCAAGAAGAGATAAAACAACTCCGCCGACAATGACAAGACTTTGACTAAACCGCCAGGGAGTCTGCCAAAAGTGTGTGCGGGACGACATTATTGCTTCCCAAGCCTTTTTAGGCGCGCCTGGGCCACTGCGAGCCGGGCCTGCTGTCCCATATCCGTGGCGGCGGCCAGAACGCGGGCGCTTTCCTGGGGGGAGTGGAACCCCATTCCGTTGTTCGCGTCTACGAAATCCCACCTCATCTGTGCGCGCCGTATCAGATCCCGCGCCTTTGCGAGCTCGTCGTCCGAAAGACCTTCGACTATCGCCTCGCCGACCTCCTTGTGCGCCGCCGCGATTGCGTCGCCGGCGCGCTGAAGCATCTCATGATGTTTGTCCTGTATGCCCTCCACGCGGGAGCGGATTTCCTCTTCGCTCCAGCGGTGGCACACGGCGCAGGAATTGGCGATGTTCTTCAAAGGAGACTGCACATGGTGGTCCGTAAATTTCACTCCTCCCTCGCTCCGGTAGGGCATGTGGCAGTCGGCGCACGACACTCCCCGGTAGGCATGGATGCCGGTGAGGTAGACTTCGTAGTCCGGATGCTGCATCTTCACCATCTTGGTTTTGCTTACGTCGTGGGTCCAGTCCGCAAAGCCAGCCGCCTCGTCGTCGTAGTAGGCCTCGATGTTCTCGAACTTGGTTCCCTTGGCCCAGGGGAAGGTGAGATATTTTCCCGGCCCCTTGAAGTAATATTCGACATGGCACTGCGCGCAGACGAGAGACCGCATTTCCTGATGGCTCGCCTTTGAGATGTCTTTTCCCTGCGCCGCGAACGCCTCTTTCAACGCTGGCCGCGAAATTCGCAAGTTCATCGTCTCGCCGTCGTGACAATCGGCGCAGCCGATCGTGTGATTGATCTTTCCCTCAAGCGACCAGAAATCGGAGGAATAGAAATTCTCCACTCCCATCTGTTTCATCAGCACGGGAACATCGGTGCTCTTGCATGTCCAGCATGTTCCCGGAAAGACACCGCCTTTCTCTTCGCCCGAATTGTTCTTTCTGTGTCGTTTCGTCTGCTTCACATCTGTGACCGCCCAGTAGTGGCCCCGCTCGTCGTTGTATTCAACCGAGAAAGGATAACCCGCCCACAGAGTGAGTTTGTTGGGATCCCTTCCAAACCACGAGAATTTGCTCGGCCCTCCATACTTGGTGTCGCCTTCCGAAATTTTCGTCTTCTCCCACGAGTTGTATTCGCGGGGATAGTTAGCCTTGAATTTCGAACTGTCCGGCTCGTCCGGTGCCAGAGGATGGAGCACCATGGCCAGTTGCCTGCCTTCCGCTTTCCGCTGAACCAGTTGCGCCGTCGCCAGACCAAGCACAAACACCGCCCCCATACAGCCAAAGAAGACAACCCAAGCTAAGAGAGGACTCAATTTTTTCCTGCTATTTTCGCTCATTTCATTTTCTCCTATTATTCTTTATTTGTATTCTTGTATTCTGAAGATTTTAAAGACAATATTCCAGGATAACGCGCATAAGGCGTCGAAGAAAGCGAATGCTCGCTGCCGTGCGGAGTTTGGCGGTGACAGTCACCGCAAAACCGGTCGGTCTGATTATAAATCGCCATCGTCTGTGTCTCTCTCTCGTGACAGCGCATGCAATTCTCGCGAATGACTTTCTTCGAACCTTCAGACACATTGATCACCTGCGGTTCCTGCCGAGTCAGGAAGATCATCATGTCCCAAATCCCCGACTTGTTCTTGTAGGCGTATTTCTTGAGAATGCTGTCCTGCGGAATATGACAATCATTGCAGTGGGCACTTTTCCCATGGCTACCTTTTTCCCACGTGACATATGCAGATTTCATCACATGACAGACTGCACAGGCATCGGGCGCGTCCCCCACAAAGGCGGTCGCATTCAGCACAATGGCAAAAACAAGGCCGAGACCGCATGCGGCCCCGGCCAAGGCAATGGAAGCGTAGCGGAGACCGGGTGGAATCTGTAATAGTTTAGTGTTTAAAAGTTTATTTTCTGAAAAAATCTTCATTTTTTTATTCTTCTTTTGTTTTCCGATCCAAACCCTGATGATTCAAACGCCATCTTCACTTCCAAATTTAAGTCGCGTCACAAATTGGAGACTTGAGTAGAAAACAGACTACAAGAATTCATTTTAAATTTGTTGGAAATTTAAAGAGAAGAACTCTTGTGAAAATAGAATACAGGGCAAACCGTAGCATTGAAGTGGAGAAATGCAACATAGATTATTTGACGGTGGTTTTCAGGCAACGTCTTGTAATGGCGTTTATGCTCTGTAAGGCTGAAAATTTACACATAGACGAGTTCAATTGTGGATTGGATTTTTTCGTTCCGACTGATCTGCCTGTGCGCCTGCCTGCCCCGCTGGGGCGGTAGGCAGGTGCCTGCACGCAGACAGGTGGGCGATATGAATATCGTCCGAAGAAGGAACGGAAAAATACGGGTGCAAGAAACTTGCCGCAAAGCGGTTGCGCTCTTCCGGCGCCGGACCACGTCTCGAAAACGCCGCCGCTATTTCAATAGCGTCTTGGGTTTTCGAACCGCGCCTTGGCATCCGTAATTATCGCAATCTTGTCCGAATATATTTGAGTTACAGGGTACTACATCTACGGTGCGGCAGGCTCGTGAAATATGTAGGTTAAGTTTTGCGTTCGAAGTTACTGCATATATATTCGAATAATCGA
>JAGVIF010000349.1 GCA_020056205.1 Lentisphaeria bacterium
AGAATCACTCCGTGAGTGCATCCTTCGAAAAGAATCTTTTTTTGAAACATGGGGTCTGTCGCTTTCAGTATATGAACGGGAATTTCCGACTCTTCCGCCCCCTCAAGAATTCCTTTCCAGTAATCGCCAATCCATGACTCCTCGTCTTTAATTTTTCCGCTGGAAACGACAAATAATTCCGATACGAATCTTGGATTTTCCCGGACATATGACCCGCTTCTCACCCGCCTCCGTATAAGTCCGGCTAATTCAAGCTCGTTAAGCGCGCGGTTGGTGGTTATCGCCGAAAGATTGTATTCCCTAGCCAGAGCGAACTGACCCAACAATCTTTTATCGGCGGAAAACTCGCCTGACAGTATCCTCCGCCTCATATCATTAAAGACTTCCCGATACTTTATCCTCTTTCTTGGACGTTTGATATTTTTTTTCAGCATAATGCCAAGAAAGATACCCATTTATTAAAAAAAACCAAATTGAGATTGAAAAAAAAACTGTGTATGATATAATAAGGGTAGATAATGCGGAAAGGGGCTTGAAGAAAAAATGATCAGGATAAAAAAAAACGACTGCAATTTTGAACGGGAAGCACTGTTAGCGCCTTTCGGGTTTAAGGGCGGATATCTGAGCGAGTTATGGCAGACCGCCGTAATGCTGGAAGACGGCGATAAGCGGAGGGTAATCGGGCTGGGAACGCAGAGCGTCCTGTGGTCCGATGCCGGAGTTTTCACTTCACATCCCGAATCCGCCGGAAACAGCATGATGTTTCTCGCCACCGAATTCGCGGCGCAAAAAGCGCTGAGCGTAAACTGGGACACCCCGTTTGACCTGCTGAAGGCTTTAATCCCGGAAACTTGCGAGTTCGCCAAAAAGATAAGCCGCAATCCTGATATACGGCTGACTTTCATTCTCAATTCTCTTGTCGCTCTCGACAATGCCGCATGGTTGCTTTATTCTAGGACAAAGGAAATCTCATCGTTCGATGATATGATTCCGGAAATCTACAAGCCGGCTTTGTCCGCGCGCCACGATACGCTTGTGACAATCCCCCTCATAAGCTATGGTGTTTCCGTTGAAAGCGTCCGCTCTATGCTGGCGGACGGCTATTGTTTTCTAAAAATAAAAATAGGCTCCGACCCTGAAAAGGATGGGAATCTTGACAAAATGCTGGAATGGGATATGCGGCGTCTTTCCGAAATCCACGAGGTTGCCGAGCGTTTTGAGTCTCCGCACACCGAGTCGGGACGCATACTTTATTACCTCGACGCCAACGGCCGCTATGATTCAATTAAAAGGGTCGAAAAACTTTTGAGACATGCGAAAAAAATCGGCGCCCTTGAAAGAATAATCATATTGGAGGAACCGTTTCCGGAAGAAGACAATACCAATGTTTCTGATCTTCTCGTCCGTGTCGCCGCCGATGAGAGCGCCCATTCCGAACACGATGTAGAGGAGCGCATCGCGCTCGGCTATCGCGCTATCGCTCTTAAACCCATTGCCAAAACTCTCAGTATGAGCTTAAAAATGGCGAAGATCGTCAAAGAAAAAAATATTCCGTGCTTCTGCGCGGATCTGACGGTTAATCCCATTCTTGTTGACTGGAATAAAAACGTTGCCGCCAGGCTCGAACGCCTGCCCGGAATGAAAACAGGCGTAGTTGAGTCCAATGGACATCAGAACTACAAGAATTGGGCAGCCATGTTATCAATGCATCCCTGCAGGGACAAGGCGTGGCTCAGCCCTGTGAAAGGAGTTTTTAAGCTCGGCTCAGAATTCTATTCCAGGAGCGGCGGAATTTATGAGGAAAGCGGGCATTACGCAAAACTTTTCCCGAAATAAAACCCAGTTTTTAATGAAAAATAAAACGGCGCAAAAATATGGATAAGTTAAAGATCGGTATTGTTGGAATGGGAAATGTGGGGATATTGCACACCCATTCTCTAATTAAGGGGGCGGTTCCGCGCGCCACATTCTCAGCGGCATGCGATAGTAAAGACAGACTTGAAACCCTCCGCGGAACTTTGCCAAAGGAAACAATGCTCTTTGAGGATTATGACGCTATGCTCGTCTCCGGCGCATGCCAGGCTGTCATAGTCGCGACACCACACTTCCAGCATCCCGAATTAAGCATAAAGGCTCTAAAGGCCGGGCTTCATGTCTTCTGCGAAAAACCCGCCGGCGTTACAGTAAGCTCGGTCAAAAAACTGAACGCCATAGCCGAATCATCAGGAAAAGTCTTTTCAATGCATTTCAACAAGCGATTGGAACCGGTTTTCCAGAAACTCCGCTCTATGATCAAAAGCGGAGAGACAGGACGGATATTTAGGATTAATTGGACATCAACAGCATGGTATCGCACTGAAACCTATTTTAATTCCGCCATATGGCGCGGCACCTGGAGCGGCGAGGGAGGCGGACTACTTATAAATCAATGCATCCATGACCTCGACATCTGGCATTACCTTTTTGGGATGCCTCAGAGGCTCAGATCCTTCTGCCGTTTTGGTAAACACCACGATATTGAGGTCGAGGACGAGGCAAGCGTTTTTATGGATTATGCCGACGGTGCCACCGGCATCTTCGTGGCCGGCACCGGCGAGTCTCCGGGGACAAACAGACTTGAAATCGCCTGCTCGCGCGGCAAAATAGTAGTCGAAAATAAAACTATCCGCTTCCACAGAACTTCCGTGCCGTTGGAAGTCTTCACTAAAACAGACACAAAAGGCTTCGGCGAGCCAGAGCACTGGATTTGCGATATTCCTACATTCGGACAGGCAGACCTCTCCGGCGGAATGTTGCGCAATTTCGTTGACGCTGTATTGAATGGAACCCCGCTTCTTGTAAATGGCATCGAGGGAATAGACAGCCTCGAATTAGAGAACGCCATCCTGCTTTCAACATGGATAGACAACTGGGTGAAACTCCCTGTGGATGCCTCCGCCTTTGATGCCGAACTCCAAAAACGCATGAAGAAGTCCAAGAAGAAAAAAGTGACAGGGCAAGCCAGAATCCTCGACTTAAAAGATTCGTTCAAATAAGCAAGTAGTTTGCGATCTCCGAGCGCAAGAAACAGAATTGGGAATTGCTCTTTGCGCCAAGAATGTCGCAAGCTACTGGAAAAACGCCATGCTCCGCCGACACCCGATTTTTAAAAAAATAATTTGAAAAAAAATTTGACAACTAAAATTCTGGATGTATTATCATATCATCAGAACAAAATAATAAGGAAAAATGAAAACGTGGGGGGGGTGGAAAAATGAGTGAGCTGAACAACATTCCTGATTTCGGTCGCGGCCTTGCGCGACCCTCCATTTTACGCTCGTTTCGGGCGTGGAGGGCCACGCCCCGATGTCGAAAATCGAATCGGTATCTTCGACTCGCCGCGGCCGAATGAAGAAAAGGTTGACGACGATGCGAAGCATCTTTGGAGTGCGAAGCCCCCGCTTCGCTTTGGATAAAATTGGAAATCGAAAATCGGTTCAAAGTTTTAGGTTCAAAAATTTTATTTTACAGGAGGAAATCACAATGAAAAAAGAGAAAATTGAAGCACGAAGGAAAGAGTGCGGGCTTTCTGAGAATCTTTATGAGGCTGAACAAGCCGGTAAAACTAAAACTGTAATACCGTTGAACCGTAAAACCGTGATACCATCAAACCGTAATACATCTTTCTCCCACAGATACCGGATTACGGATTACGGATTACGTTTTTCTCCATTCACGCTGATAGAATTGCTTGTGGTCATCGCGATTATCTCGATTCTCGCGGCTTTGCTTTTGCCGGCGCTGAAAGCCGCCAAGGAGATGGGCAAGGGGATCGCCTGTACAAACAATCTTAAATCAATTGGGTTGGCGATTAACATGTACGCCTCGGACTACGGCGATTACCTCCCGCAGGTTAGCGTCGATCTGAACTACGACGGAACCGTAGATGTAGGAGGCGGCTTGGTGCCGCACAACCTATGGTACCCCGATCCGCTGTCACCCTACTTGGTTCCGGCCGCCGCGTTTTACAAAGAAGTTGGATATCGTTGGAAAAGCAACGTTTTTGATTGTCCAAGCTATAAGGGGGACCCTACTCAATGGGGCATTTATTTCTCTTATACTCCGACCACGGGCGGCTTTACCCCGCCCGGAAATGTCGCCTCCGGGCCTCGTACGAAACACCAAAAGTTGACCTCTCTCAAGGCGGAAACCGCCCTGCTCTTCGATGGACCGCAACGCCTGGAAACGACCACCGCCTTCTCGTGGGCCTATCCCACGACGGCCATGGGGGGAAACTACTGGTATGGCAATACTTGGAATGCCGGTTTTCCTTTCGCTTGGTCAGACTGGCCGCCACGCCACGGTGGAGGTGGCAGGGCGGTCAATTGGCTCTTCGGCGACGGCCACGTCCTATTGCGGCGGTGGGCGCCGACCAACGGGGTTGACGATGAATTCAGTACCACATGGGTGCTCCAAAAACCGTAGGGGGATGGCGCGCGATTGCCTGGCAAATGAAAACATCCATTAAAAATGCAATTTTCAACCTAAAGCAGTATAAAACTTAAATGAGCTGATTTCAAAACTCTGAATTCCTGGTAAACCCGTTGGAGTTCACAACTTCAGTTGTGTATTGGCTTCAATAAGATGCACGGCTGAAGCCGTGAACTCCAACTTTGAAATCAGATCAAATAGGCAATTTTGAAATTGCCTCAAATAACTACAGGCGACGTGTCGTATGGAAGATAAAATTATATCGCGTTTGCGGGACGTAAAATACAACGACTATCATTTTCACTGGGAAAAGGACGAGTGGTACCCCAACGGCTCTTTTCGGAATATCGGCGCGGCAGTGCGAAATCCCATGGAGCTTCTTTTTCAGGATTACGGAGCTGCTTGTTTTCTGGGTTGCCCCGATTTTCCAATCAAGAACCAATGGGAATTTATTGGTCTGTGCGTTAATAATGAGGAAGAAGCCTACCGGACGGCCCGTCCTTTTTTTCAAAGACTTGTCAACGAAAAACGACTTCAGGCAACCTTGAAAGGGTTCAGCATCCTGTATGATATGCCGGGACTTGATCTTTCACGGACGGAAGATTATGAAGAATTGTCGGCGAAGGTGAAAAAAGCATATTCCAATGGCGTTTTTGGCCGGCTTCCGGAAGCTTATGCAAAATCAGCAATCAGAAAATGCCAGAATATCTGGACGACGCGTTATGCACGCGAGCATTTCGACAAGTTGACAGAAGAAGAACGACAATTGGAATTGAAATTGCTACCGGCGACCTTCAGGTTCGATTTTTTTCTGGTGTTACCGTTCAGGTATCAGCATGAACCGGCTGTCGCAAAGTGGTTCAGGGAAGCGATTGAAGATGTCGGAACTATGCCCATTGACTTTCAGCAATGTCGGGGCATGAGCGCCACGGACGCAATAAGCAAATGCTTCAAAAGCATAAGTTTTGATGACTACCTGGAATATGTTGATAAGACATTTGAGTTTTTCGCCTCGCGCGGGGCTAGGCAGTTGAAAAGCGCCTGCTGTTACGCGCGGGATTTAAATTTTCAGGAAAGAAGTGAAAAAGACGCGCGGGCGGCGTTCAATAAACTGAAAACGGATTTTATCGGAACAGGCAAGCCTGTCAAAGATTTTGAGGAAACTATAAAAATCTTTGAAGACTTTGTGTTTTTCAGATGCATAGAACTGGCAGAAAAATACGACTGGAACACTTTGCAAATCCATACCGGGCACTGTCCCGATGAAAGCAAAGGCCGACCGGCTCTTCTTGAAGAATTGATTAGCAAGAACCCGCGAATTGATTTCATTCTCTTGCATGGAGGTAAATTCAATTATCGCGAAGTTCTTGATCTTTGTTACAGATATTCAAATGTCAGCCCGGACTTTACGTGGATACCTATTCTTGAACCTGAACTTGCAGAAGGCATGGTTTATGAATTCATCAAAGAGTTTCCATATAGAACCATGGCTGGTTTGGATATGGCTAACATTGAAGGAAGCGCCGGAATGGCGGAAATCAACAGGGAGATAATTTCCATATCCCTATCCAGACTTCTGGCGGAAGGTGTAATTCCCTCCTTTGAAGAAGCTGTCCGGATTGGCACAAGTGTCATCGCCGGGCGGGCGGAAAAACTTTTTCCGGGAGTGTTTTCAGTTTGACCTGATAAAAAAAGAGACTAACGATTTATAAAAT
>JAGVIF010000174.1 GCA_020056205.1 Lentisphaeria bacterium
CAATGTCCAGATATTTTGTGCATGGAATTGCGTAATCCGCAAGATGAAGCAGGGTCTTGTCGCCAATGCCGAGACTGCGCATTCCGGCGGCGGAGGCGGCTTCCACCCCGGCCACCGCATCCTCTATTACAACGCATTCCGCCGGATCAACTCCCAGTCTTTTTGCGGCCAGAAGCATTCCTTCGGGGTCCGGTTTTGACTTCTTTGTGTCGTTGCCGGTGACAAGGACGTCGAAACGTTTTTTCATGCCAATCTGTTCAAGAATGAAATCCGTGTTTTTGCTGGCGGACACTATTGCCGTTTTTATCCCCGCCTCACGCAGTTGATCGAGGAATTGAGTTATTCCCGGCAGGATGTCATTTTCCGTAAGGGTGTGGAGACTTTTCACGTAGATGGCATTTTTCCTTTCGGCGATCTTATTTTTTTCCGACTGACTGTAACTGCAACTTGCGCGTTCCAGGATTATATCGAGGCTCTGCATGCGGCTGACTCCCTTGAGCCTCTCGTTGATATGTTTGTCAAAATGGATTTTTTCCTCGTCCGCAACTTCCTTCCAGGCCAGATAGTGGAATTTGGCGGTGTCCACCACGACGCCGTCAAGATCGAATAATATGGCCTTGGGACGCGGGCGATTGACATATTCAGGCAGAAGCGGAACGGAAACCGGGGTTCGTGAAAGTTCGATCTCTTTTCCGTATACGTTGACCTTCAGTTTGTTTCCCGTAAGCAGATGGATGGCGACCCGTTTATCGTCAACATTCACTTTTATCACATTTTCACGGTAGACGAATTTAAAGGAGTAGCTCTTCCATTTCTGAGGCAGAATTGGCGAAAAGGAGAGGATATCGCCGGTGTATATCATTCCTCCAAATCCGAAAATGATGTTCATCCACGAACCGGCCATGGAGGAGATATGCAGTCCCTCATTGGTATTGTTGTTGAAATTATCTAGGTCAAGCCGCGAGCTCCAGAGATAATATGAATAGGCCTGGTTATAACGCCCGACTTCGGAGGCGAGTATCGAATGGATCGCCGGAGAAAGGGATGATGTATGGACACAGCGTTGTTCATAGAAGCGGTAGTTGTTCTTCTTTTCTTCAAGCGAAAACTTGTGTCTTTGCAGGAATATTCCGAGGAGAACATCAGGTTGTTTGGAAAATTGCGTTTTCTGTGTGCGTTCGATCGGCCACTTGTCTTCGATTGGGATGTCGCGGTCGCGATCCAATGTTTCACGCGCAAACGGATTCAGAGACATATAATTGTCCTGCTCAATGAAAACCTCCATTTCCTTCTCGTAAGGCAGTATCATCTTGGCGGCGATTTCCAGCCATTGTTCGGCTTCGGATCCCTCGAAGCCGGTGCGCTCTACAGCCGCATTCAGCTTGTCCGGCGCTGCTGTTTTCATTTCCTCAATCAAGGCAACAGTGTATTCCAGAAGCCATTTGACCATGAAATTGGTGTACCAGTTGTTGTTCACTGCCTGGCCGAATTCATTGGGACCTGTCACACGGTTGATAGCATATCCTCCTCTGTACGGAATAAAGACGCTGCGTCCGTTCCAATAACGACATTGCTCTATCAGCACTTCGATGCCTCTGTCATAAAGGTAAGATTTGTCGCCGGTTATATGGGAATAGAGCCACATCGCGTAACCTACGATCGCATTGATGTGTATTTCGCCCATCCAGTATTCCCAGCACATGCCCGTTTCTTCGTAACCATCGAGAGTAGTCCAGGGATAGATCGCGCCGCGATATCCAAAAGCCTTCGCCTGTTCCTTGGCTGGCGCGAGAGTGTTGTAACGGTATTCCATCAGATTCTTGGCCGCCTTCGGATTGGTGAACAGATAAAACGGGAAACAGTAGCTTTCCGAATCCCAGAATGTGCGGCCACAGTATTTTTCGCTGGAATAACCCTTGGGCCCGATGTTCAGATTCGGATCCTCGCCGCAGTAGTTCGAAAGCATCTCGAACATTGTATAGCGGATTCCCTGCTGGGCGGCGGCGTCGCCCTCTATCTCCACGTCGCAATTGTCCCACATATGGGTGACCTTGGCAATGTGCTCCTGCTTCACCCTGTCAAAGGAATTGCTACAGTATCCTTTCAGATGCTCAAGACTTTTTGGCTTGAGAAAAGCCACTATCTCCTTTTCCTTCACGGGATCGGAAATATTGTTCTCCTGGCTGCGTGGAATAAGTCCGTGCGGATAAC
>JAGVIF010000519.1 GCA_020056205.1 Lentisphaeria bacterium
CGGCAGGCCGGTAAAAAAAAGACCTGCCACCCAACAAGCTAAACCGGAGGTGCTTATGACGAGCAATGGCGCGGCTTTTCTCTTAAGTTAACGGCATTGCGGCCAACCCGCAGGGATATGCCATACGCTTCATCAAGGGAAACGGCAAGGTTGTCGTCGTCTTGGCAGGTGCGGATCCCATGGGCGCTTTGTACGCCGGGGCCTCGTTTCGCTTCCTCCTGTCAAATGGATCAAATGGCCCTGTCGCTGAGACGGCATCTATCCGTGACTGGCCGGACTTCCTCTATCGCGACATCGCCGACCTCACGCCCTGCTATATGCGGCGCGGCCACGTTGATCAGTCCGTGCTTGGTGCCGCGAGCGTGATTGAGGCGATCAAGCAGTATCTTGATTTCTCCACGCGGCTGAAGATCAACATGGGCTCGCTGTATATGAATAGTTTCAACGCGGATGGATCTCGGGAGATTAGCGAGTACGCGAAGGAGCGGGGCATCCTGCTCAGGTTTGAGATCAACCCATATACCGGCGTGGGAACCGTGGCGAGGGACAGGAACAATCCTGACTTCAAGGGGTTGCGCGAATCCCCTCGCTACCCCGGCGCCTACGTCACGTGGAGCCGCGACGACCTGCTGGCCAAGACCGCCGGGGAGCATGCGCGGCGCGCGAAGGAATACGGGCTCAGCGCCGGCTTCTTTCACTGCATTGACACCGGTCTCTACGAACTCAACTATGAGGAATGGAACTTCCGCACCGACGAGGAAAAGAAACGCTGGGGCGACAACCGGGGAGCCGCCGACGCCAATGCCATAAACATCTACTACAATGCCTTCCGAAAAGAGATTCCTGATTTCAAATTCATCTTTGTTCCCTATCCATACGGACCGTCAACGGTCATGACATCCGAGTTTCCGGCAAACCTGGGCAAACTGGGCAAGGATCTGCCCGATGAGTTCAAGGAGCTTGAGCGGGCGAAACTGGCCTCATGGTTCGCCACATTGACGAAATCTGTTCCCGAAGACATATTCTTCTGCTACCGCGAGGCGCCGCGGACGATGGTCGCCAAGTGGAAAAAAGCGCTTTCGCGCCAGCCGTCCCAGGCATACTTTGAGTTCGGAGCCGGATGCTACCGTCCGTTCTTTGCCACCAATCCGCGGAACGCGAAAACTTTCTTCTATAAGAACGACATCATCTACATGTCGTTCGGGGGAATCATGAATCAACTCGCGAGAAACCTCGTGGAGGAGGCGCTCTGCGCCGAGTTCGCATGGAACACCTCCGCCCCGGGCGCTGGCGACTACGAGTCGTACATTGATATTCTCAACGACTCAAAGGGTCCGGAGGTCATTATGAAAGACTTCATTCCTGCGGCATGCGCGTTCCTTTTTGGCGAGGCTGCCGGCTCTTACGCCGTGTCGCTGATGACCGGCAACATCTATATGGCGTACATAGAGAATCCCGAGCAGTTTCTTGATGAACTAAAACAGAGGTATGTTCTGAGTAAGGAGGCGTTGAATGAGGCCGGCACGAGCACGGCAGTCAAAAGGAACGTCCGCCCGGAGGAATTCGTGAACGCGGCCGGCATGGCGAGGCAGTACGAGGCGATCAAAAAGGCGCGGGAAAGCATGGAGAAGGTCTTAGTGGAGAAGATTCCATTCGACAATGTGTTCGGCGCCCGCCATTTCTCCGAGTATTACAAGTACGCCGCGCTCTGGGAGGCTTATGGCCTGGCGTGGACTCGCTATCTCACGGCGAAGGAAGCGTACGAAAAGGGTAACATCGCGGCCGGGGACAAGCAGACGGCGGACGGTCTCGCCGCCGTCGGCGGGATAGATGCGGCGGTGAAGCATGCGCTCGCCATCACCGCCGGCATGCCTCAACTTTACCCTGACTTCCCGGCGTATCCGCCAGAGCAGGGACGCTGGGGACATAAGAACTACCTGTTGTCAATAGCGGCGTTCACGAAAAAATTCAACGATCTGTCGGCTGCGAAGAACACTATGGGGAAAATGGTCATCACCGATCCGGCGGCGCTTGCGAAACTGAAAAATCGGGTAGTGACCGCCAAGCGAATACGGAACGGAGCGATAGCCATTGACGGCAAGCTCTCCGACCCCGCGTGGGCGACGGCCAATAAAATCAACGGCTTCGTGCTGTTCGACCGAACCGAGCAGACGAAAAAGGTTCTCAATCAGACCGAGGCTTATGTCCTATACGACGATGAGAACATCTACATCGGCGCCGTCTGTAGTTTCATCCCCAACGGACGCATTACCGCCAATGTGAAGGAGAAAGGCAAAGGCTTCTGGGAAGGTGGCGAAGGAGACGACGACACCTTCGAGATTTTCCTCGACGTGGGGCGGACGGGCAAGTCATTCCGGCAGTTCGCGATCAATCCACTTGGGACGCAGTACGACGGTAACAGTTCTGGAACGCCATCGAAAGGAGGCTGGAGGGCGGCGGCGACCACGGAGAACGGCAAGTGGACTGCGGAGATCGCAATCCCCTTCAAGGAGATCGGCGCGGATCCGAAGAATATTGGGCGGTGGGGAATCAACCTTGGACGGCAGCAAGTCTGCCCGAAGAAGCTGAGCAGCATCGTCCATTTCGAGAAAGATTTCCATGACATCAAGAACTTCGCCAGTCTTGAGTTTAAATGATATTAGGGAATACAGAAAACAAAGCTGGAGGTTAAGACAATGAAAATGTGTAACTTATTGATACGCAAAGGGTTTACTTTAATAGAACTATTGATTGTCATCGCGATAATCGCAATTCTCGCCGCCCTTCTGCTACCCGCCCTGAAAAGAGCGAAGGATAAAGCCTACGAGATCGTCTGCCTCAACAACCTAAAGCAGATACATCTGGCGAGCTTCACCTATGGGACGGACTATAATGACCGCATTGTGATCACTCCAAACTCTTCACCTGTATGGTATTGGCAACAAGTGCTTGTCAACGAG
>JAGVIF010000313.1 GCA_020056205.1 Lentisphaeria bacterium
CAGCAGACACCCGGATTCATGGGCTGTGGAAAAGTCTTCCTCACATCGAGAAAGTTCCTCAGCGCGGAAGGCGGATTCAGGAGACTCGTCTGGATGCCAAAAGAATTGAAGGAACTTCTTGCGGCCGATCTCAAACTCCGTTTCAAAGAACAGGGAGTCCCTGATCTGCTCGATCTAATTGCCGATGAGACAGTTGCGACCGAGACCGACGAAGTCCGAAAATATCTGGAGAAAGTCGGGCATCCGGCGATTCAAATGAAGGACATGGCGGCTTACGCGCATTCAGAATCCCAAGAATCTGAAAAACAGACAAGAATTGAACAGGCCCCTGCAATTGCAAGTCAAGCCGAAAAGATTGACGCCCCCCTCCTGCCCCAAAAGCCTGAGGAAACAGGGACAAAGATCACTCCTGAAATGATAAATGAACTCAAATTGCAGATTTCAAAGGAAATTTCAGAACAGCTCAAGTTCGCGATTGGCAAAGAAATTGTCAAAGACATCATCTCGACACTGAGCGAAAAATATCTGGGAGAAAAAATTCCGGCTCAAATAGAAATTCCCGGTTCGAAACCGGCGGAAGTTCCTGCCGCAAAAGCTCCTGAACTCCCATCAGCGTCGGAAAGATTGTCTTCTCTGCAAACTTTTAAGATTAAAAAGGACAAATGCGAAACGCCGGTCTGGACAGTCAAACTCGGCGCAACAAAGAAAGAAGGCGGCACGCGCGGAAAAACTTATGCCGTCGGAGGCGCAAGCTGTATGCCGTTCCATCTATGGGAGGGCGAAATCCCGAACAGGCCTCTCGTCGCAATGGAAGTCTTTGATGTCGTCAGCGAAAAATATCCTCAGGTTCTCAGAAACGCTTACGGCGATCTCCTTGCGAATCCCGCGAAAATGGCGAAGGCTTGCGTGGAGAAACACGGAGCAGACCTCATCAGCGTTCGTCTCGATGGAACTCATCCTGAAAAAGGGAATCGTTCTCCCGAAGAGTCCGTCAGGCTTGTTAAATCCGTGCTTGAAGCCGTTGATGTCCCGCTGATAATAACCGGACACAACAACTTTGATAAAAACAATGAGGTGATGAAGGCTATCACACAAGCCTGCGCCGGAGAAAATCTCCTCCTCAACTGGGTTGAACAAAACAACTACCGCACAATTGCCGGAGCCGCTCTCGGTTATAGACATTCGCTGGTCGCGCAGTCGCCAATAGATGTCAACATCGGGAAACAACTCAACATCCTTCTCACAAACATGGACGTCAAACTCGAACAGATCGTAATAGACCCGATGACAGGCTCCGTCGGCTACGGAATCGAATACACTTACTCCGTCATGGAACGCATAAGATACACAGGGATCATGGGCGATAAGATGCTTGCCGGACCAATGATTGTTTCACCCGGACAGGAATGCGCGAAGACAAAGGAACTCAGAGCGGAGGAAAAAGACTTCCCGGCCTGGGGAGACCTGCGGAAACGCGCGGCAACGTGGGAGTACGTCACGGCCGCCAGTCTTCTCTATTCCGGCGCGGATATCCTGATCATGTACAACCCGGATGCGGCGGTCGCAATCAGGAAGACGATCTCAAAATTGATGGGAAAACAATAGGAAAGAACATCCAACACCCAACATTCAACACTCAACATCCAACATCCAAGTATTGGAGCGATTTAATTAACAATATAATTAATGCGATATGATGATGACAGAGAAAAGAAAATACGATCTTGAGGAGAGACTTCTTGAATACTCGGTAATAATTATACGTCTTGTGGATTCCTTGCCTAAATCAATGATTGGCAACATAATCTCAGATCAACTTTTACGTTCAGGCACTTCGCCTCTATCAAATCACGGGGAAGCGCAGTCGGCAGAGTCAACGAATGACTTTATTCATAAGTTGAAAATATGTTTGAAGGAACTTCGTGAAACGAAAAGATGGACACTGCTGATAAAACGTGTGCCTCTACCTTGCGATATTACCCTCGCGGACATGCTTCTAAATGAGACTGAAGAACTTATAAAGATTTTCGCAAAAAGTGTCGATACGGCAAACAAAAACAGAAAATAAATTCAAAATTCTTTTAACTTGAGTGTTGGATGTTGAGTGTTGGATGTTGAGCGTTGGATGTTGAGCGTTGGATGTTGAGTGTTGGATGTTGGACGTTGGATGTTGAGCGTTGGATGTTGAGCGTTGGATGTTGAG
>JAGVIF010000056.1 GCA_020056205.1 Lentisphaeria bacterium
CTCAAGGCCTATCCTCGGTTTCCATCCAAGGATTTTCCGCGCCAGATCGTTCGATGCCATAAGGCGTTCGACCTCGCTCGCTTTCGGGCGAATGCGGACTTTATCTCCTCGTATCTTGATCTTCTTTCCGCAAAGTTCTGAAATCAGTTCCGCAAGATCCCTGATGCTTATTTCGCGTCCCGAACCGATGTTGATTGTCTTCCCGACAGCATTTTCAGCCTCCGCCGCCAGCAGGAAGCCCTCGACAGTGTTGCTCACGTAGTTCAGATCCCTCGTTGGGCTCAAGTTCCCGAGCCTTATCTCGGAGCCGGCGAGGCATTGTGTTATGATGGTCGGTATTACTCCCCTCGCTGACTGCCTTGGCCCGAATGTATTGAACGGCCTGACAGTGACAACCGGCAAATTGAACGAGAGATAAAATGATTCCGCAAGCTTGTCGGCTCCGATCTTTGTCGCAGAATATGGAGACTGCCCTTGCAGAGGATGCTTCTCGTCTATCGGAACGTAAAGCGCAGTGCCATACGCTTCGCTCGTTGAAGTATGCACTATTCTTTTTGTGCCCAGCTCCTTAGACGAAGAAAGAACGTTCAACGTTCCGTCAATGTTTGTGCGGACATAGGAATACGGGGCTTTGTAGGAATACGGTATTGCAATGAGAGCCGCAAGATGGAAGACTATTTCGCAGTCATCCATTGCATTTCGCACACATTCCCTGTCAGTTACGTCCCCGGCAACGATTTCCATCTCTCCTGCAAGAGGGCTGCTGTCAAGCCATCCATTCCTGTTGAAGGAGTTGTAGTGTACGAGGCAACGTGTTTTCGCTCCGGCTTTCACGAGCGCTTCCGAAAGATGGCTTCCTATGAAACCTCCGGCGCCGGTCACGAGTACTTTCTTGGATTTCAAAGACATATCAGGGTTCCTCTCAGTGTTTTTTCGTTTTATAACACCTGTTTCCGTAAAGGCATCCCCGGCGGTGCAAATGCGAGGCGGCGAGACGAAGCTGTAGTAACTACTGCAAGTCGAAGCCAACAAAGCAGTTGTGCCGCCGCAGATGCCTCCCTGAAAGGGCGGATTCTCCATAAAGACGCTCTCACCCAACAGGTGAGAGCGCGAAAATGTGTTATCTCGTTTATCATAAGATTGTTATGAATGATTTATGTCGAATCCGTCACGGATTCAGGTAACAATTTAGGTAAAGATTCACCGAACCCCGTCCTTTTGGTGAATATTTACAAAGGCCGGTCATCTTTGAATAGGCACATGTGAATAATATCGACTTCACGTCCTTCGCACATGTAATGCCGCTTTCTTGTTCCGTCATCTTTCATGCCGAGTGAATGCATGATTTTCAGCATCGGGATGTTCGGCGAAATCGTGCCGGCGGTAATTTTCCGCATTCCGGCCGTGTTGAAAAGAAAATCAACAACTCCTGCAAATGCCTCTTTCCCGTAGCCCTTGCCATTTTTAGATTTCTCCCCTATCATGACGCCTATGTCGGCCAGCATATGGTTTGTGTTGACATAGCAGTTAATGTTCCCTATGTGGCCGATGGAAGGATCCTTCTCCACTATGGCCCAGAGGTAGTTCGGGGAATTGTCAAACGAATTCATATATTCCCTGCACGATTCAAGGGTATGTTTCTTGAATCTTCCCTCGCTGTATTTCATGATATCCGAATCGTTGAGCCATCCTACATAATTGCTTGTCAGGAATTCCGGGGAGTAGCTCAATAGATTCAGTCGTTCGGTGATGATTGGTTCTGTCTTGGCCATATCTCAGAGATCCCCGCGGTTTTCCCATACCTTGTGGAATGCGGCGACAACGTCATCCATATCCTTTCTGTCCATGAACGGATGCATCAGATCATGAATGAACAGCTCGTTGAAATGCATCCTCTCGACCACCGGGCATATTCCTTTGGAGTAATCCAGTTTACCCTTGTACAGATTGAACGGATATCCCTTCGAGCCGAAGGCTATCCTCTTCTGGTACATCGGAAGGAGATATATTGGTTTTACATAGCCGCAACTAATCTTTACGCCTTCGGTCTCGCGGAGTCTCGTTACCGACAGTTCTGCCCTCACCGCGTCTACGAACCTGTTCCTGGCAACCCCCGCAGTTTTCTCAGCGAACTTCATCGCGTAAACATAGAAGGAATGCCTGCAGTTTTCCCTCACCTTCGGAAGGGTTATGGCTGGAATGTCCGCCAGGTTTCTGGAATAGTAGGCACAGTTTTCTATGCGGGCATTCAGGAGCCCATTGAGCTTTTTCAACTGGCATCTCGCGATTGCGGCCTCAATCTCGGTCATCCTGTAGTTGAATCCGATCATATTC
>JAGVIF010000585.1 GCA_020056205.1 Lentisphaeria bacterium
AAAAACGGAAGCCGCCGCGTTTTCGTCAAAGCAGTCCTCCCTTAAAATGCCGAATGAAATTCTAAAGATAGACCTTGATTCAGGGGAAATTTTGACGGATAAAAAGACAAAAGACGCTGTTGCCTCGATGGCCGTGTCAGGGGAATTTCTTGCGGTGTTTTTTAAACCCGAAACTGCGGACCGACACTGCGAACTGCTTTCTATTGACACAGAGTCGTTTGATGTAAAAGATAAGCTCACCACCGAGAATACGAACGGAGTTGTCGTCGGGAATCCGTATTCGCAGGGAACTTTTCTTTTCGCCGGCGACAAACAGATCGAAATATTTGATGGCTCAAAGCCTGTTCCTTCCGCGAAATTCGCAAATGCTGAAGATGCCGTCCCTTCAAATGCGATCTTTCTTGGGGACTCCGGGACATTTTGTGTAGTCTATTCCGTCCGCGGCGCCTACGTTTTCAGGGACGGCAAGACGAGAAAAATTGTTGAAAAAGCCGAATTCGGCCTAGATTATGAGCGCTCCTCGCAAAAGCTTATGGCAGGGGAATTTAAAGACAACAGACATGTGATTTTTTCCGTTCCATCGCTCGAGGAATCCGATGCGTTTTCAGTCAATTCTATCAAGCCTAAGACAGGCAACAATCTTATTTTTTGCGCGTCGGCGCGCTCTAACGGGGAATATCTTTTTGGCGACAGCTTCGGGAATGTGTTCAAATGTTTTAAGAGCGGAAGGAAATGGAAAAAACAGATTATCTTTGAGCCAATGAAATAATTTGAGAGAAAAAAATGACGAATTATCCACAGCCGTTTGAGGAACTTATTGAGGCGTTAAAATCTTTGCCCGGCATCGGCAGGAGGTCGGCCGAGCGAATGGCTTTTGCCATGTTGAAGTGGCCGCCGGAAAAGATCGCGGCCACAGGAAATTTGATCGTGTCGCTGAATTTGAAAATAGGGCATTGTCCTCAATGCGGAAATCTTTCCTCATCGAATCAGCCGTGCGAAATATGCGCTGACTTTTCGAGAGATCAGACTACAATATGCGTGGTGGAGGAAAGCTCCCAGATAGAGAGCATCGAGAAATGCGGGGCATACAAAGGCGTGTATCATGTCATGAACGGAAAAATAATTCCGCTCGACGGTAAAGATATCGAAAACGCCTCTCTCGAAAAATTGAAACAAAGAACGGATTCGGGCGGCGTGAAAGAACTTGTCATGGCATTCAGCATGGACATAGAAGGTCAGGCCACCTCAATATATCTGGCCGATATCCTCAAAAATTCCGGCATTAAAATATCGAGAATCGCCCGCGGACTTCCAGCCGGTTCAGACATCGCCTTCGCCGATTCTGCGACAATAACCGCCGCGCTGCAGGGAAGAACTCCAATCGTATAAGTTCAGAAAATATTTATAATGAAAAGAGACAATAAAGTGGAGAGAGAAAAAAACACGGACGGACACGGGGGAGAAAGAACACGGACAGACACGGACAGACACGGACAGGCGCGGATTTGGCGTGACAGTCTTATTCCGAAGCATGGAGGCTACCACAACCTTAAAACTTTTCAAATTTCGGAGCTGATATATGATGTAACCGTGCGTTTCTGCGATAAGTTCATAGAAAAACGCAGTCGAACACATGATCAGATGGTTCAGGCGGCAAGGAGCGGGAGGCAAAATATCGCCGAAGGGAGCATGGATTCTGCAACATCGAAGAAAATTGAGATGAAGCTTACAGGAATAGCGAGGGGAAGCTTGGAAGAACTGAAACTTGATTACGAAGACTACCTGCGCCAACGGAGCCTTCCACAATGGCCGCCTGAAAATCCAACACTGATCCGTTTTAAAGCGCTAAAATGCTCCTCTCTCGACGAGTTCCGCGCATGGGTGGCCGATGAAGTAAAAAAAGAAAAAGAGAACACGGACACAAAAAGACGGACAGACACGGACGAACACGGGGGAGAGAGAACACGGACAATCACGGACAGTCACGGACAGACACGGACAAAGAATACTGGTACGTCTCCATCCGATGTCCGTGTCAGTCCGTGTCAGTCCGTGTCAAATCGTCCGTGTCCGTCCGTGCTTTCAGGCCGTGCTGTGCCGCTCAATGTTTTTCCCGCGGTTCTCGCGGCGAACGGCGCCCTTTCCCTTCTGAATCTTTGCATCTATCTTCTTGACCGCCAGCTGGAATCACAGGCATCTTCATTTGAGAAAGAAGGCGGCTTCACTGAACGTCTTTATCGGCGGCGCATTGAGTCTCGCCGTGGAGGAAGCTATTAAACCATGAAAACAAATGTCGAAGAGATTCACAAGGTCAAAAAACATAAATCTTCTCTCTCAAAAAAAATAATTTAAGACTTGATTTTTAATACAGCGGGATGATATATTGCAAATAATGAAAACGAAGAAAACTGAGATAGTTGATTTTTACAGGCAGTTGTCCCTATTGCTTGACTCCAGCCTTCCGCTTCCGGAAAGCCTGCGGCAACTTGCGGCTAACTTCCAAAAAAAAGAGTTTAAAGAAACCCTTTCAAATCTCGCCGATGAAACGAACAAAGGAACTCCTCTCTCGGACGCGATGAAAAAATTCCCCGAAATTTTTCAGCCGTTCCATGTGAAGATGATCGAGGGCGGCGAAAAAAGCGGAACGCTGCCGGAAATCCTCTCCGAAATCGCGTATATGTCGCATGTTGATTTACAGCTTGTCTCAATGGTAAAGACGATGGCGGCGTATCCGATCACGGTGATTTTTGCCGCCTTTAACATAATGTTTTTCATTTATACTTTCATCGTTCCAAACTTCAAGCGCGTCTTCGAGGAATTACTCGAGGGAGTCTCCCTTCCTCCTCTAACCCAATTCGTTATCAATCTTTCAGACCTCTGTGTCAGCGCATTCCCTTTGATCCTTACACTGATGCTTCTTTTCGTGGGCTTTGTGTTTTGGCTTTTCTTCTCAAGGACGGCTCTCGCTTCAAGGATATTTATCAATATCATAAGAATATTCCCACTGTCAAAATCAATATTTTACAATCTGATGATGGCGAGGGTCTGCTCAATGTGGTCGGTGTTCGTCAGGCAAAAAATGAGCGCGCACGAGGCCTTCGGGACGATGGCTGGATTCATTGAGGACGCGAGACTTTCCTCGGCCATGAAGCAGATATCGAGGAAACTTTATGAGGGAAAATCCCTCGTGGACAGCCTCAGGGAGCAGGGAGCAATCTCCGGTCTCGTCGCGGTGATGGTCAAGCACTGCCCGGAGGACGAGCTTTCCGGCGAGCTTGCGAATCTCGCAGACATCTACAAAGATAGAGCCGCTGGCGCAATAAAAAACGCGGAATTGATATGGGAGGCATTCCTGATCATAGGAATGTCAATCATGGCGGGGTCGGTCGTTATTGGGCTTTTCATGCCGTTGATAAAAATAATCGAAGTGCTCGGAGGGGCTTAGCGCCGCGTCAATCGCAATCTTCACCGACACTTTATCGTTGACGCGGCGCTGGGGATGTCTGAAAAAATGAAAATGAATAAGACATATGTAAAGAGAACAAATTCTCTGGGCGGAGCCTTGTTCGGAAGCCATAGGCGGACGACCAATGAGTCTGAATTCGCGATTCTTCTCGGCTGGGCGGCGCAGAGGAATATTCCCTTCCACGAGGCGTTGAAGACACTGCCGCATGTCGAACCGAAGTTCCCATTCTTACGCAATATCTACGGTGTCCAGCTCGGTCTCGCAATCAGAGATTTGGAGAAAGGCGCAACCCTGTCGGCGGCGATCAGTGCACGGCTCTCGAAATATCTCTCGCCTTATTATGTCGCGGCGGTGCGCAAGGCCGAAATGGACGGGCGGCTCGCTCATATACTTCCGCAGATGACCGGCGTCGGCCGCTACAGTGCGTGCGTCAGGGAATATTTGAAAGCCAGTCTTCTCTATCCGAGCATCCAAATTCCGATGGCTATCACGTTTGTAAGTACGCTGTATATTTTCATTTTTCCCATGTTTATCAAGATATTTAATGAGCTTTTGGAAGGGATTCCGCCGCCGCCTCTGATGCAAATTTTAAGTTATAGCGTGGGGAATTTATTGGTTCACGTCCGGCAAATTGCCACTTTCTTGCTCTGGATAGTCTTTGCCCCAATCAGGATATGGTTCGATGGAACAGGGGGGGGGGCATTTTCAAATTCTGGCTGGGGGCTTTTATTCGCGGTAGTACTTCAGATTGTTTTTTTAATTTTTATTCCGTATCTGTATTTCAAGGTTTTTCTGAAGATATTAAATATGATTTTCGCTCCGATGACAGATATTTTTCACAGCGCCCTTTTTCGTCTGCCGTTGCTTGGCGGACAAATACGAAATTTCGTTCTGCTTGAGTTGTCATCCTCAACGGCGGCGCTTGTGAAAGCCGGGCATGATGTTGGCGAGGCCGCCCGTTGGAACGCGGAAATATTTCCGCGAAAATGGATCAGAAGGAAGATCGCGAAATTCGCGGACGCCGTCGAACAGGGCGAATATTGGCCTGATGCCTGGGAGGCGATGGGGCTCTGCACTCCGTCTCAAAACTGGATAATAAGGAATGCCGCGTCAAGAGAAAATCCGGCACAGGGATTCGAAATCCTCTCCGAATGGCTGGATAGCCAAATAAATAGGACGAATCGGGTGATACTGATTGTTACGGAAAACTTCGGGATACTGCTCTCTGCGGTGTTTGTCGGCTTCTTCGCTTTCACAATAGTTCAGATATTGCAGGCAATGATATATCACATGAATGAATTCTAATAAACAAACAAAAAATGATATCACGGAAAGAGACCCTGTCCGATTCGTGGACGGGCTTTTATCCGACGCGCTATCGTCCGGCGCGGGCGATGTTTACTGGATACCACGCTCGGATTCATGCACGATTCGCTTCCGGGTGGACGGGGTTCAGCGGGAAGTCTGCGAAATTCGCGGGGCGGAATTTATTTCGCAATGCGCCTCCCGGCTCAAGATTCTATCGGGAATGCTCACATACCGCACGAAAATTTCTCAGGACGGCGCCATAAAAGGAATTGCGAATTTCGCAGACGCCGAGTTGAGAGTCGCGGCGATGCCCACTATTCACGGCGAAAGGATAAGCGTCAGAATTCTGAGAACAAGCACGGAAAAATATCTCGAAGATTTGGGTTATCAAAGCGCGGCGCTGCAGGATCTTAGAAAAATGCTTGAGCCGACATGCGGACTGATAATTCTCACGGGGCCCACCGGTTCCGGCAAAACCACCACAATCTACGCGATGGTACGCGAACTTTTGCGAAATTCACAGGACCCCGCTTCTATAATAGCTATTGAAGACCCCGTTGAGAGCGTTGTGGACGACATCTCTCAGGTTTCGCTGACGAGGAGCGGGGATGACTGGGGTTATGAGGACGCGTTGAAAGCCGCGCTCAGGCAGGATGTAAAGACTCTTGTAATCGGCGAAATACGCGATTGCAATGTGGCGAAAGTCGTAATCAACGCCGCCCTCAGCGGACACAGAGTTGTAACGACCCTTCATGCCGGAGACATTCCATCGGTTTACGCGAGACTTTTGCATCAGGGCTTCGAGGCGTTTTTGGTGGCTTCAGCCATAACCGGAATCCTGAGCCAGAGGCTTGTGAATTCCGCGGACGGGAAGAGGCGGATTCCGGTTGCCTCCACTCTTATTCCCGACGACCGGTGGAAAGATTTTGTCATAAGCAATCCGGGTCTCGGCGAACTTCGCGGAAAAATAAAAGATTATCCGAACGCCGACTTAAAAAGCGTCGCGTTCAAAATGGCTGAAGAAAATTTAATCCAAAGGAAGGACGCCCTTTTAATATGAAAAACGGAAAAACAAAATTTCGTTTCTTCTCTATGGTGGAGATGGTCTGCGCGATAGGAGTGCTGGTTCTTGCGGGCGGAGCTTTTTATTCAGCATCAGGCGCCATGGGAAAATATAAAGATAAACTGCTTGCGCGAAACGAGGCAAACTGCGTTCTTGACAACTCGATAGAGAGAATTTCCGCTGAAAAAGCTCCCGGCGCCGGGCTTGCGGGAAAGATTTTTCTCGATGAGTTCGCCAAAAGCCCCCTGTCCCAAAAAGCTGAAATCAAAGCTCTTTGCGAAATTCGCAATGGTTTCCTTTTGCTCGGAATTACGGATGGAAAGGGGAAAAGAATAGCCGAACTTAAAATAAAAATCCGCGAACGAGGTGACGAAAAATGAGGAGACAAAATTATACCCTCGTGGAAATGCTTTGTTATATCGCGATTCTCGCGGTTGTGATGAATGCGATAATGCTTCTTTTTGTTGACGGCTCAAAAATCTGCGGGGACGCGATAAAAGACGCGGATATGAACAGAGAAATGTTTTTGATGAGAAAAAAATGGCGGAACTTTGTACAAAAATGCGGTGGAAATTTTGAGCTTCGCGAAGACGGCTCTCTTGCCTCTTCTGCGAATTTCGCAAAAGCGGAAGGCGGAAAATTAATTTTTTTCGCGGACGGCGAAAAGAGAGAATATTCCTTTTTTCCATCAAATATGAAATTTGAGTTCAAAATTGAAAAACCGGAACTCTCCGCGCCTTATTTGGTTATCGAGGTGTCAGACGGCAAAAACATAAAAAAAAGGATAGTCGCCTGCTATGAAAAATAGAGACAAAGAAAAAGGCGTCGCGATAATATCGGTTCTTGTCATTACGGCGGTTCTTTTCATCCTGCTGTCGGTCGCCCTGAGAGGATATATCTCGCTACACAAATTCGACAAGGCATTCTTTGACGAGGTTCGTGATTCCGCCGGAAAAATCATTTTGGAGCCGTAGCGCTCCGTAACATAAAAGAACAGTTGCTGTTTTTTTTGCAAACATTATTTTGGGCTATGAAATTTTCAGTGATAATACCGGCTCACAACGAGGAAGACTGTATAGCGTCCACGTCTGAAAGCCTCTGCGCCAAGCTGGATGCGGAGGGGATTGATTACGAAGTTGTGGTTGTGGCGGATCATTGCGAAGACCGCACCGAGGCGATTGTTATTGGTCTTGCCGACAGGAACAAAAGGGTAAAGTGTGTCAGGAATCAGAATAAGCCGGGTTTTGGGATGGCTGTGCGCGCCGGACTTGACACATATACGGGCGACGCCGTTGCAATATTTATGGCGGACGCGAGCGACAGCCCGGAGGATTTGTGCATGTATTTTAAAAGGATTGAATCCGGCGCGGAATGTGTTTTCGGGTCGAGATTCATCAAAGGCGGCAAGGTTGTTGATTACCCTATTCACAAACTGATACTGAATCGTTTCGGGAACTGCCTCATCAGAATCCTGTTTCGTCATGGATTGAATGATACGACAAACGCCTTCAAGTGTTACCGGCGCGAGGTGATAGATATTTGCCGGCCATTTTTGTCTCCGCACTTTAATCTGACCGTCGAATTGCCCCTGAAGGCATATATCAGGGGATACAAATTCGATATTGTTCCTGTCAGTTGGCATAACCGCAAGACGGGAATTTCCAAACTGCGCATCCGCGAGATGGGATCGCGGTATTTTTTCATAATTCTCTACTGCCTGCTTGAAAAATATATGGTCAGCAAAGATTATCGCAGAGAGAGCAAAACCCTGAATCCGTGATAGATTCGACAAAGTAAAGAAAGCGTTCAGCGTTCAGCGTTCAGGGTTCGGGGTTCAGGGTTCAGGATAAATGAAGACGCGAGCAAAAAGAAGTCAGGAGTCAGCGTCCTACTGCGAATTTCGCAGTTTTATCAATAAGAAACTGCCTAAGAAAGAGACACGCTAAAGTCGAAGATCCCGGGTCTGTAGGAACTCGGGACTGTGAA
>JAGVIF010000530.1 GCA_020056205.1 Lentisphaeria bacterium
CAACCGCGAATGAACGCGAATAAACGCCAATAATTTCTTTTTTTGCTTCTTGATTCGCGTTCATTGGTGTTCATTAGCGGTTCCCTTTGAGTCCCGGCTCCTTTGAAACTGCCGTTGGAGTTCACAGCCCCGAGGCCCCGCGGCTCGGGATCTTCGACTTTAGCGTGGAATTTAAAATCTAAAATTGTTTCGTGTTTTTCGTGTGTTTCGTAGTTAAAAATCGAAAATTGGAAATTGGGTGTTTACAGACTTTGAAATTCCTTGGTGCATGCACTTATAGGAGCCAATTGCAGAACTCATAAACCGCGCCGTTGCAGACCTGCTTGCGCGCGGCGCGCAGGCAAGCGCCATCGGAGGGCTCGCAAGTATTTATGTGATGGAGAAAGCTTTTCTTAGGGAGTCGAAGGTTTTTTTGTCGGGGCTTATTATTAAACTGTCTTTATATCTCCATCTGCGATTTTTGCGGGAATCGAAGAGCCGGCAATTTTCATCGCTTATCTGTCTTTCTATTTTTCTTCCGTCGGGCAGCGCGATATGAAACCCTAAGGACAAAAGGAGAGGAATGGCGCCCGCGACGTCCCACAGTTTTGAGGAGCCGAGATATGCGGAATAGCGTCCTCTCAAAAGCCCCGCCGCGGAAAAGACGGAACAGCAGACGGCCTGAACAGGGTTTTTCAAATTGAGAGAGCCTCTCTTGACGATGTCCTGCGATACGCTGAGCATGCCGCCTTTTGCGAAATTCGCGCGCGGACGCCGCATTTTTTTCATCTTCAGCGTCTTTGGCATTGGATCAAGTGAAACATTATCAGCCATCCACGCCGAATTTTCAACTGTCATGTAGAGTTCCCCTGAGAAGGGCAGAAAAATAGCTCCGTTAGATAGGCGGCCTTTTTCGGAAAAGCCGAGCGATATTCCCCATGTTGGAATATTATTGGCGAAAGGCGCGGTGCCGTCTATGGGGTCTACTATCCAGCATTTTCCGTTAAGCGCCGCCGAAATATATTCGTCTTCTTTTTCCGCAATTGTCTCTTCTCCTATCATAAATATTCCCTTTTCCGGGTGATTGAAATGTTTTGAGAAGAGTTTTTCGATTCGTATATCGGTATCGGTTAGAAGAGAATTGTCGCTTTTGAGTTTCCAGCGCATAGACGGGAAATTTTTCAGGGCTATCCCGCCGGCGCAAAAGAGCAGGCGCGCTATTTGAGCCGGTCTCCACAAGTCCATGATAAACGGAGCCCGCTCAATTTGAAGTTCTATTGAAACCGTATTATTTCGTTTCAATCTCAACCTCCCTTTTCGCTATAAAAATATTTTCCTCCTTTTCCAGAATATCCACAAAAAGGGCGTTCACTTTTTCTCCAAATCTCACATTTTTCAATGCCCTGGCAACATCATCAAAACTGTTGACGCTGATGTCGTTAAGCCTGACGAGTATTTTTCCTCTGCTCAGCGCCGGGTTGTCCGCCGGGGGCTGGCTTATCACAAGCCCGCCCTTGAATGGATATCCGAGAGAAAGGGCGACTTTTTCATCAAGCTCCACGAGCCCGAGTCCGAGGCGTATCTTGGCAATTGTCCTGCCGTCTTTCAAAGATATTTTTTCGAGTTTTAAAGTCCGTTTTTTGCCTTTTTCATCCTCAAGGGAAATGGTGTCGCCGACTTTTAAATTCCAAAGCCTTCTGCCGTAATCGACAATATTTTTATATCGGATTCCGTCGAGAGCCACAATTCTGTCGCCTATTTTTATCCCTGCTTTTTCCGCCGGACTTTCAGGAATGATTCCGCCGACGCTGAATCCTTCGCTTTTGCCGCGATGCTCGGGTATTATTCCAAGGCTCGCGTCTCCGAAACGCTCCGGTATCAGCCACTTGCATACAATTGATTCAATTCTGCTCACCGGTATCGCGAATCCTATTCCCTGCGCTTCCCTGTATATTGCGGTGTTCATTCCTATCATTTCGCCGTTTATATTGATCAGCGGGCCGCCGCTATTTCCGGGATTGACGGCGGCGTCTGTCTGGAGAATGTCCGAAAAAATCACCTTGCCATTATAGACAGCGTTCCTGCTTGTCGCGCTGAGAACTCCTTTGGATATACTGTTTCCGAGTCCGTAGGGATTTCCCACCGCGATTACCGTTTCACCGAGATACAAATCACCGCCGCGCGCGATTTGTATTGGTTCAAAATTTTTTAAAACATCTCCCTTGATCATCACAAGGGCCACATCGTTCAGGTCGTCTGAGGCCACTTCCTCCGCTTCGCGGATTGAACCGTCTGATAAAACGATGTTTATAACTGTCGCGCGATGAACGACATGTGAATTTGTTATTATAAGTCCGGCGGGGTCTATTATTGAGCCGCTCCCGAGCGATGTCGCCTTTTGCGCAAGCTGTTCCGCGAAAAAATCTCTAAAAAATCCCTCAAACGGGTCTCTGCTTCCCCACGGAGAATAAGGCGAGCTTACTATTTTCTCAGTCCCGATATTGACGACCGACGGGAGCGCCTTTCTGACGGC
>JAGVIF010000506.1 GCA_020056205.1 Lentisphaeria bacterium
AAAATGATAAAAGATAAACAGAATTTACATGCCGCATCTTTAATTTTGCTGCTTTCTTTTTCTCTTATACAGGGATGCCTGATAAACTCCGAGCCATACAGACAGAACCGGACTTTCGACCTCGGCAAACCGGCAACCCGCAAAGTGAAAATCTTCGTCCAACGATTTGACAATCCTAACGCCTGCAAGCGCTCATTCACATACCGCGCCGGGGAAAATGAAATAATTAGGGACGAATACAATAAATGGGCGGCGCCTCCGGAAAACCTCATAGCATCCTATCTTAAAACAACGTTTCAAAATCCTGACGAATCCGCTCACACCCCGATTTTATCCGGCTCCATTGAACTCTTTGAATTCGACCTGAAGGAAAACAAGGCAGTGTTTTCAACGGCATTCTCTATAAAAACGGGTTCCGAAAAATCTGAATCCCGCTCTTTCATATCCGAAACAAAGTTCGATCATCAAACCCCTGATGAAATGACTAAGGCGATGTCTGAAAATTTGAAAAAATTTGCTGATGAAATAATAACCTATCTCGATAAAGGAGAATAATAAAAATGAAACTCTGCAAACTTCTCGCCGAACAAAAAGACAAACATCTTCACTCAGTGGACAAAAATGCGTCAATTCAGGAGGCGGCTGAAAAAATGTCCGCTGAAAAAACAGAAGTCCTGTTCATCACCGACGAAAAAAAAGAGAAAAACAAATACGCGGGGATAGTTTCACATTCCGACATAATCTCGGCAATCGCGTCAAAAAACAACATATCCCTGCTTAAGGTTTCTGAAATCATGACATCAAAAATAATCGTTGCCACCGACGACGACAAAGTTGACTGCATAATGAATATTATGATAAAACACAACATAAAACACCTCCCCGTCGTTCATGAAGGAGAAATAACATGCGTGATATCAATGACTGACATAATAAAAGCCCTTTACACGGAAGACGAGGCGCAAATCATGTATTACGGCGACTATATCGGCGGAACTTACGGGAGCAAAGTTTTTTAATGTTGTACTATCTGACTGAACTTAGCCATTTTTTTGGACCTTTAAGGCTTTTTCAATACGTCACATTCCGGGCGGGAGGGGCATTTTTCACCGCGGTAGCGCTGTCTTTTATTTTCGGGCCGGCGACAATAAGCCTCTTAAAAAAATTCCAAGCCACCGCCCCTTCGCGCCTCAAGGGGCTGGCGCCCGATGAATTCATAGCCTCCGAAAAAAATGAAACTCCGAGCATGGGCGGCATTCTTATTTTGTTCGCAATATTTGTCTCAACCCTGTTTTGGGCTCTCCCTGAAAATAAAATGGTTTGGATTTTTCTCTTCACCCTGATTTCACTCGGACTCGTCGGATTCGCGGATGATTACGCAAAAGTGGCTATGAAAAAAAGAGATGGAATACCCGGCAAAATAAAATTGGCGCTGCAGATAATTGTCGGAGTCGCCGCAGTTTATTTTCTCTACAAACTCCCGCAAACGGGGAGACTCGTGAGCGATTTCTATGTCCCATTCTTGAAACACCCTCTGCTTTCGGGATTGCCGCTTATCCCCGCGGTCGCGTTCGGCGCGCTCGTCCTCACAGCCTCCTCAAACGCGGTGAACCTTACCGACGGCAAGGACGGACTCGCCGTCGGCTGTTCTATATTCTCCTCCCTCGCATATGCGATTTTCGCATACATGTGCGGACATAAAATATTTGCCGAATATCTCAACATCCCCTTCATTCCCGGCGCCTCCGAGGTGGTCGTCTTTGCCATGGCAATATGCGGCGCGTGCATCGGATTCCTGTGGTTTAACTGCCATCCGGCCTCAATGTTTATGGGAGACACAGGCAGCCTCGCTCTCGGCGCCTCCATCGGACTTATAGCCGTCCTCGTCAAACAGGAAGTGAATCTCATCATAATAGGTGGGGTGTTTGTCATTGAAGCGCTCTCCGTGATAATTCAGGTGATTTCTTTCAAACTGACAGGCAAAAGAGTTTTCCTCTGCTCTCCTCTCCACCATCACTTTGAAAGAAAGGGCTGGACTGAAACACAGATCGTCGTCCGCTTCTGGATACTCGCCGGAATATTCGCCATACTAGGAATAGCATCGCTGAAAATAAGATAAAAAACATGAGACATCCCAATGGATAATGTTATCATACTCGGACTCGGCGTAAGCGGAAAAGCGGCCCTTGAACTCGCCCTCTCAAGGGGAATCAGGGTAAAGGCCTTCGATGAGAAAAAAAGCGTCGAACTGTCCGAATATACCTCGCGGAAACAATCTCCTTCCGTCGAAATTCAACTTGGCGATGAAATAAATTACTCCCATAAAAATTGCTCTCTAATCGTCGCAAGTCCGGGCATACCGGACTCTTCCCCTCTTGCGAAATTCGCAAAATCCTCGGGACTGCCGCTCATTTCTGAAATCGAATTCGCGGCGCAAATCTCAAAAAAACCCTTGATCGCCATAACAGGCACCAATGGAAAAACCACTACAACCGAATTGACCGCGCATATCTTGAACAGCATCGGATTGCGCGCCTCCGCCTCCGGCAACACAGGATTTTCTCTTTCCGAGGCGGTTCTGAATGAAAATCTATTTGACTGCCATGTCGTGGAACTCAGTTCTTTTCAGCTTGAAAAAAGCCCGATACTGCAACCTTCAACGGCAACCCTGCTGAATATAAGCTCCGACCACATGGACAGATACGCAAGCCTTTCCGATTACGAAACAGCAAAATTTGAGATATTCAGAAACATGAAAACGGAAAATTCCATTATAAACCTGTCTCTCCTCGAAAAATATAAAACATATCGCGCCGCGCAAAAAAAACCTCTGATCTTTTCAATCGAAAAAAACGAACTATCCGATATTTTCACCGACAACGGATTCATCCGGATAAGAAACGGATCCGAAATCGAAAAATTCACGCAATTCCCATTGAAAAACTTACAAGGAGAACACAACGCCGAAAATGTCATGGCCGCAATCCTGCTCGTAAAAACTTTTATCGGACAGGATTTTTTTAAGGACAAAGAAAAAATAATAGCCGCTCTCCAAACCTTTAAACTTGGCAGACATCGCATGGAGATTGTAGCCGAACAAGACGGAATCACTTATGTCAATGATTCCAAGGCCACCAATCCGGACTCGACTATCGCGGCAATCAATGTCTTCGAAAAAGGAAAAAATATTTTGATAATACTCGGCGGACTTGACAAAGAAATGGGCTTTAAACCGCTTTTGGAGAAAAAAAAATCAATCAAAAAGGCATATTTGATAGGATCTTGTAAAGAAAAATTGAATAATCTCTTGAAAAATCATATTGATTGTGCTCTATTTAGAGATTTTGAAGATGCCGTGAACGCCGCGTGCGATGAGGCAAGGCCGGGAGATGCGCTCCTCTTGTCTCCTTCGTGCGCGAGCATGGACATGTTCAAAAATTATCAGGAACGCGGAAATAAATTTATTGATTTAATAAAAAGGAGGCTTTCAAAGTGAAGTCATCAAAAGAAAACATCACGGCATGGAAAAGTGTCCTTGCCGGAGCAGGCATCGGCACACTGGCGATATGCGCAGGGTGCAGCAGCGACAAAGTTCTAACAGACAGACCCTTCATCCCGGCGCCGTCGGATCAGATTGGCGCGACAACTATGGCGCTTCCTCCGCTCGATCTAACCATCATCGCCCCGCCGCCTTTCCCTGAATACAAAGCGGAATCTCTTTCATACACGGTAAAAAGAGGCGATTCCTTCTGGAAAATAGCAAGGATCTACGGTGTCAGCATGCAGGAACTCGCCGCCGCTAATGATATGGATATTAAGAGAACCTTGAAAGTTGGCGAGACGCTTAAAGTCCCCGCCGGAGGAGCGCTTATCCCTGAGGATAAATTGCCTCCGCTGCCGGGCAAAAAATCTTCATCAAAGACTTCTTCAGCGGGCAAAACCGTATCTTCAGAACCTCTCCCGCGCGACGGAGTCTATTCAGTCAAAAACGGAGATTCTTTGTGGAAGATAGCAAAAAAATTCAACGTGCCGGTCACTTCAATAGCCAATGCCAACGGAATTGATTCCAAGTCGGCTCTCCAGGTCGGACAAAAACTCAAGATTCCGTCGGGCGAAGTTTCAACCATCGCATCTACGCCCGCCGAAGCATCGGAAACAAAAACAACGTTCGAAGAGATAATTACAACGGCTCCAACTATGGAAACCGAAACCGATATTCTCTCCGAATTAGACGTAAAAGCGGCTGAAAAGACGACGGCGTCTTTCAGTGATCCCTCAGGCTTCTCGCATGACGTTAAAGATGGCGAAACTTGGGACTATGTGGCAAATTTCTATGGCATTAAAGTTGAAGCCCTTAAGAAGGCTAATCCGTCGGCAAACACCAGTGGACAACCGGCAGCCGGAACTAAGTTGAATATCCCGGCAGATCTCTAACTTGGATTATTCACGAAGCGCACAGCGCGGAAAAATGGTAGAATATATGAGCGCTTTCGGTGAAATGCCGAAAGCGCTTTTCTCTTTAACTAACATGCTTTTTGCGATTTTCGCAATTGGCGCCGCGTGAAAATGATATACAACGAATACGGAAAAAGCGGAATAAAAATATCGGCGATTTCATGCGGCGGAATGCGTTTTGAAAAGACGGAGGACACGGACGCGGCCGCGGAACTCGTCAAAAAAATCCATTCAAACGGCATAAACTACTTCGATACCGCGCCGGGATACACAAATTCCGAACAAATATTCGGAAAGGCTCTCCCCGAAATAATCCGGAAATCAGGCCGGGAATCTTTTTATATTTCAACAAAAACATCGGCGGAAACGCCCTCTGCGGCAAAAAAAGACCTCGAAACTTCCCTCTCCCGGATGAACCTTTCATACATTGACTTCTACCATATGTGGTGCGTGATGGACATTCAGGACTACGAAACCAGAAAAAAAAATGGAGTCCTCAAAATATTCGAACAACTTAAAGATGAAGGACTTGTAAAACATATATGCATCTCGACTCATATGAGCGGAGATGACATAAAAAAAGTAATAGACGATTACGATTTCGAAGGCGTCCTTCTCGGATATTCCGCAATGAATTTCAACTACAGGGAAAGGGGGGTTGACGCCGCATCCTCCAAAGGGCTCGGCGTGATAGCAATGAACCCGCTCGGAGGAGGCGTCATCCCGCAGAATCCAAAACTTTTTTCCTTTCTGAAAACACAGGAAAATGAGGCCGTCGCGGAGGCGGCGATAAGATTTCTTCTGAATGATGACAGAATAACATCATCGCTGATAGGTTTTTCAAACGAGGGCCAACTCAATGAGGCGATGTCGGCAATCGCCGGATTCAAAAAAATATCAGAAACCAAAAGGGAGAAAATCAGGAAACAATTGAAAGAAGCCTTCAACGAATTCTGCACAGCCTGCGGGTACTGCAACTCATGCCCTCAAAATATCCCCATCCCGAAAATGATGGACGCATTCAACTACTACCTCATCGAAAAAGACAGTCGTCAGGCGGTCATAAACAGATTCAAATGGCACTGGTGCCTCGCGCCCGATGACGAACTGTTCAGAAAATGCGTCAAATGCGGAAAATGCGAAAAACTCTGCACCCAAAAACTCCCGATAATAAAACGATTGGAAATAATCCGTGAAATAATGAGCAACGAACCCGATAAAAAATAATTTCACCTTTCATGCTGTATCCTCCTACTGCTCTGATACTTGCGCCTATTTCAGGATACACCGACATCCCATACAGGAACGGCGCGATACGGCATGGATGCGCATTCGCGTTTACCGAAATGATTGACGACGCCTCTCTCGTCTTCGGAAATAAAAAAACTCTGCGCTTCCTTGAAAGGGCGGACAACGAAAAATGGCTCGGAGCGCAAATTGTGGGATCCGACACCGACACTTTGTCAAAAGCGGCGCGGATAATCTCAAATTATAATTTCGACGCTCTGGACTTTAATCTTGGCTGTCCTGCGCCAAAAGTTGTAAAAAAAGGCGAAGGCTCGGCTCTTTCCGCAGACTATGACCGCGCGCTAAAAGCCTTTGAAGCTCTAAGAAAAAACTCCGATATGCCCGTCTCGGCTAAAATAAGAATATTGGACGACAAATCCCCTGAGCCAACGCTCAAACTCGCCAAAGGGCTTGAGGGCGCCGGCGCCTGCGCGATAACAGTCCACGGCAGGCTCGCAAAACAATTTTACAGCGGCCCTGTGAACCACGATATTATTTGCGAAATTCGCAAAAATCTAAAAATCCAGGTGGTGGCGAACGGGGGAATAAATTCAAGACAAAAATATATGGAGATGGTATCTCTCGCGGGAAGCGGCCCTGTCATGCTCGCCACAGGCGCAATGGGCAATCCGTGGATATTCGAGGAAATTGAATACGCGGAAAAGTTCACCCCGCCCGCCCCGCGTCAAGTCGCCGATGAAATGGAAAAACACATACTGGAAACATGCGAATACTACGGAACGGAAATCGGATTGCGAATTTCGCGAAAATTTATTTTCGATTATATGAAGGGCAGAGGATATCCAGCCCTCTTGAAAAATCAGGTGATTCATATAAAGGCTATAGCTGATTTAAAATCCTTCATCTGCGAAATTCGCAAAGGTCCGTCGGATGGATATTTTAAATGGCTTGAGAAAAATCCGGGCGCCCCAAGAAAAATTCGACATCCATAAAAAATACTGTTTATTTACGGAAGTGAATATTTATCATTATTTTTCATACTTGCTCTCCACGGGGTGGAACATTAGGTTAGGGGTAATTCCATTGCCAAAAACATATTGCCATGTCCCCCTTGACGCAGTTCATCAAATTATTGCTGACCCGTGTGATATGCGTCCGTATCCACTTGGACAGGCATTGCCTTTGACTCTTTGTATTTCTTCGAGTTCGGGAATGGATTCGACCTTGCCGCCAAGATATTCCTGAAGCCTGATTGAAAGTTCCTTGAGCCTGGCTTCCTGTCCTGCGAAACGGATCTGCATTGTCTCGAGTCCGAAAGGCTTGTTGTTTCTATGCCACATTGCTCTGAAGGCGACAGCGAATTTTCTGAGCTGCCTGTCATAATCCGCGATAAGCGGCATGACCTTTGCAAGGGCTTTTTTATCCCTTTTGAGATACCTTGAAATAAGCGCGTCTGCCAAAGTGAGTTTCGCTGCAACTGCGTCTGTGAGAGCTTTTGCAAGAGTCATATCTCCGGCCGAACCCCGCGCTTTCGACTTTGCAAGAATACTTGAGATATTGGAGCATGTCTTGAGTGTGTTTGTAAAATACTTGTCTT